>JAHEIE010000055.1 GCA_024639505.1 Crocinitomicaceae bacterium | reverse complement strand
GAAATACTTATCCTGTAAGTGGAACATATACTGATTTTGTTACCAATGCATTTGGATGTATTAAAACAATAACTACCATTTTAACGGTGAATTCAGTAGTGACCTCAGCTCCAACTGTATCTGGAATTACATTGACTTCTCCAAATACTGGTGTATCATACAAATGGATGGATTGTGAAAATGCTTACTCATATATTTTAGGAGAAACTAGTCAAGCTTACACTCCAGAAAGAAATGGAGAGTATGCTGTTGAAATTACTTCTGTAGATGGATGTAAGGATACTTCTAGCTGTACTGAAATTAGAAGTGTTAGTTTGGATGAATATGTTGTAAATGCATCTGACGTAAATGTATATCCTAACCCGTCAAATGATAGAGTAACTATTGATATTACAAAATTAAATGAAAACGAAAATGTAACGATTCAGTTATTTGATGCAATAGGAAAAGTTATTTATTCGACTGTAATTTCTGCTAAGAATAATAGTGTTGAACTAGAAACAAGTTCATTGCCTCAGGGTATTTATTCTATCTCTCTTTCAAACGAATACTTCTCAATTTCTAAAAAGTTGACAGTTATCCATTAAGAAAAATAAATAATAAATTCAAAGCCTCTTGTTAACACAAGGGGCTTTTTTTTGTTTACAATTACAGAAATACAATTTTGAATACATCAGGATGTGATAATGTTTTAAGATTAGTATCGCCCTATGATTTTGATATGTTACCAGAAACTGGAGCCAATTATATTACCTCAGGAACTATTATCGCTAAGACTATAAATAATTATAGATAACCTATTTTTAATATCTCTATAAGGTATTCTAGTCATTCTCAAAAAGCCTTAGTCGATTCCGACTAAGGCTTTTTTTATAGCTTAAACATTAAGTTAGGGTAAGTGTGACATAGAATCCTGAGTATTCTAAAATTCTAATACACTCTATTTTTTCCGATCTAAATAAACCTAAAAAAAGCCTAGATAAATATTTACCTAGGCTCTTACTTTTATTAGTTTATTCTTATAATAAATCTTCATCTACAAAATTTGGAATAGTAACTTTTAATTCTGGGTTTTCATCCATGGCTTTTTTTATAGCAAAGATTGCTTCTTCGTTTCTTGCCCAACTTCTTCGAGCTATTCCATTGTTTACGTCCCAAAACAACATAGATTTCAATCTTCTCGAAGCGTCTGATGTTCCGTCTAATAGCATCCCAAATCCTCCATTCATTACTTCTCCCCATCCAACTCCACCACCGTTGTGAATAGAAACCCAAGTAGCTCCTCTAAACGAATCTCCGATGACATTGTGTATTGCCATATCTGCAGTAAAACTTGAGCCATCATAAATGTTAGAAGTTTCTCTGTATGGTGAGTCCGTTCCAGAAACATCGTGGTGATCTCTTCCTAAAATTACTTCACCAATTTCACCTCTTTCAATAGCTTCATTAAATGCCTGAGCTATTTTTATTCTACCATCAGAATTTGCATATAAAATTCTTGCCTGAGAACCAACTACCAATTTGTTTTCTTTTGCTCCCTTAATCCACTGAATGTTATCCAACATTTGTTGTTTGATCTCGATAGGTGAATCTTTCGCCAATTCTTCTAATACCTTGCAAGCGATTTCATCCGTCTTGTCCAAGTCAGATTCTTTTCCGCTAGCGCAAACCCATCTAAAAGGTCCAAAACCATAATCAAAACACATCGGTCCCATTATGTCTTGTACATAGGAAGCATATTTGAAATTGATTCCGTTCTCAGCCATGATATTTGCTCCAGCTCTCGAAGCTTCTAATAAAAATGCATTTCCATAATCAAAGAAATAAGTTCCTTTGGCTGCATGACTGTTGATTGAATTTGTTTGTCTAATCAAAGATTTTTCAACATAAGATTTGAATTCTTCTGGATTGTTTGCCATCATTTCGTTGGCTTCTTTGTAATTCAATCCTACTGGGTAATATCCTCCAGCCCAAGGATTGTGCAAAGAAGTCTGGTCAGAACCTAAATCAACAAAAATGTTTTCTTGATCGAATCTTTCCCAAACATCAACTATATTTCCTTGATAAGCAATGGAAACAACCTCCTTGTTTTCTTTGGCAGTTCTCACACGAGTTACCAATTCATCAATGTTATCGATTAATACATCAACCCAACCTTGCTCATGTCTTTTTACTGATGCAAAATCATTGACTTCGGCACAAACTGTTACACAACCAGCTATATTTCCTGCTTTGGGCTGAGCTCCACTCATTCCACCAAGTCCAGATGTAACGAATAGTTTTCCGGCTAATCCTTCTCCGTTTTTAGAAATTTTTCTTCCCGCATTTAACACGGTAATGGTAGTTCCATGAACAATTCCTTGTGGACCAATGTACATGTACGAACCTGCCGTCATTTGTCCGTATTGTGTAACTCCTAAAGCATTAAACTTTTCCCAATCATCAGGTTTAGAGTAGTTTGGAATCATCATTCCGTTAGTCACTACAACTCTTGGAGCTTCACTGTGAGAGGGAAATAATCCCATTGGGTGTCCAGAATACATTACTAAGGTTTGTTCGTCAGTCATTTCCGACAAATACTGCATCGTTAATAAGTATTGAGCCCAGTTCTGAAAAACACCTCCGTTTCCACCATAAGTTATTAATTCATGAGGATGTTGAGCAATGGCATGATCCAAATTGTTTTGAATCATCAACATAATTGCAGCAGCTTGTTTTGATTTTGCAGGATACTCTTCGATAGGTCTTGCATAAATCTTGTAATCTGGCATGTATCGATACATGTAGATTCTTCCGTAAGTTTCCAATTCCTCACGAAATTCCTCGATAAGAGTAGGGTGCAAGTTCTTTGGGAAATACCTCAAAGCATTCTTCAAAGCCAAGACCTTTTCTTCTTTCGATAAAATGTCTTTTCTTTTGGGTGCGTGACTTATGGAGTGATCAAAATCCTTTTTAGCTGGTAATTCCGTTGGAATTCCAATCTTTATTTCGTTTAACATAGTTTTATCTTTGGAATCCAAAGATAAAAAATAGCAGAACGAGATATCAACTTTCAGGAAGTTTTATTTCTTACTTTTTTCCATTACCTCTAATATTTGTTTCAATTGTTCCGAATCAAATTGTTTTGCAACAATTTTTTTATTTTCATCGAGTAAATAAGCAACTGGCGTAACAAATACATCATAGATATTTCGGTAATTAATGCTCTCAAGGGTTGTTTTATGTTCCGCCAAATATCTCATGTGGTTTTCTCTCATGTCCTGAAAATCCGAAACATTTATCCAGTCCAAATCGTTTTCAATGATAAATTTCCTCCAATCATCATTTTCAATACTTGTACAAACAGCATACACCTCCAGATCAATTTCTTTTATTTCTTTCAGGCTGTCATACACTTTCTTGAATTTAGGAATCTCTTTTTTACAATGACCGCAGTCTTCAGCCCAGAAAATAAGCATCGTATATTCGTGATTTACTTCGGCTAGGTTCATCCATTTCTTTTCAGATGTATCTGCCAAAATAATATTTGGAGCAATTTTTCCGATTAATGTAGGTCTTAATTTATCAACTTTAGGTCTCAATTTCTCTATTTTATCTTCCTCAATCCACGCACTTCTTCCGTTCAAAATATAAGCGTCAGCCACATGAACATACACAGATTCCATTCCCATAATTTTTGTTTTGGCATGAGCATAAGCTAAGAATTCGACTGCCGCTTTCATCATAAATCCATTGGGAGTTAATTTATTCATGAATTCATCAATTCGTTTATTAATGGTATCCGGAATTTGCACAATAACTTTCATGAAATAAGTTTCCATTTGATTGTAAAACAAAGCAGATTTCCCTAATCTATCATCTGATAAATCTACATTGTCCCAAAAATGATTTGTGTAATAGTCATATTTCCATTTATTGGTATCCTCTACAATCGTATTTGGCTCAGGAATTTTAATTTCGATAGACATATTGATTAATTTACCAAAATAGGTGTCTTTGTTCTTTTCAGATACATCAATTTGATATTTGATAACGGCAGAATCAATCTCGGTAATTCGTTTATTTAATTCAGTTACTTTTTCAGTTTCATTCGAATCATATGCAATTTGTCTTTCTTCAATAATTGGTTTTTTAACTTTTGCTTGTTTCTCCAAAAAATGAACATATTCAAAAAACAATTTATTTTCTTTTGATTTTTTCACATTCACATTCCCAGCTAAGTTATTCATGTCGGTCTCCAAACTAATTGAAGTTTCATTCACCAAAATATCGAAATACTTAGGAGGTTTCATCGAAGGAATGACTGCATAAACTCCATGTGGCATATCTTCGTTTACGAAAGTAAAACTCCCATCCTTGTTCACAACTGCGGTGTCATAGAAATACAAGTTTTTGCCCGTGTATGTCCCCAAATAGGCAAGGGAATCGGTCAGTCCTTTTATTTTTACTTGAATCGTATATTTTTGTTGAGAAAGTAAGTTCAAACTTAAAGTCAGGAGTAAAAAAGAAATAAAAATGTTTTTCATTGGTATGGTATGATAATAATTGTTGTTTTCTGTTTGTGTTACGAGCTGTAAAATGCTTTGTTGCCAGCATTAACAGTCTGATAACTAATTGGCATGATGCGTGCCAAATTTACAAAAAATGAGATTAAAAATAAACGTAAAAATCTATCCTTAAAATTTGCAGGAAAGAATTTTAATTTTCTATATTTGCAAACCGTAAAAATGGTGGTTGTAGCTCAGTTGGTTAGAGCACTGGTTTGTGGTGCCGGGAGTCGTGGGTTCGAATCCCATCATCCACCCTTAATTTTGAAAGAGGTTGTCAGTTTTACTGATGACCTCTTTTTTTTGTTTTTAATTCACTAAAGAATTACTTTTCTACTTTAATCTGCGTAATAAGGGAGCAGAATTATAGAGATTATTTGTTTCTTTGATTTTTAATTTAACACAATTGTATGAGCGAGAAAAAACCAAAGGTTTGGAAAATGATTCTAATTTCTTGGGTGTTTGTTTATCCTACGGTTAACATCATGTTTATCCTTATTTTTCCATTGTTAGCTGACTTTCATCAATTAATCAAGACATTAGTCTTTACTCTAATTTTAGTTCCAGTTATGGGAATCGTTTTACCTAAGCTACATCGGTATTTTTGGAATTGGATAACTAAATGAAGTCGAATTTACAATTTTATTAGGTAGCTGATTATTCAAAATATAATAGTACATTTGGTCTAGAAATTATGAAAAATATTTTTTATATATGGCTTAAATCTCTTGCAGTTTTTGCAATGACTTTTGTTTTGGCGAATGATGTATCATGTTTTCAAAATAGTACGAGATTTATTGAAATAATAGAATCCGAAGTTGAAGAAGAATTAAATACTAAAGTGTTTTCTCAATTTTCTCTTGATTCAATCTCACTCATTCATGATGGAGGCAATGGTGAAGCTCATTGTACGAACGTTGTAAATCGCATAGGGTTTGATTTTGCCTTCGTGTTCAACTCATTGTTTTCTTCGTCTCGTTCGGTAGGTTTTATCTGTGAATCGCGCCCTTTGTTTTTACTAAACTGTTCTTTAGTTATTTATGAATAAATTACAACTGTTTTTTCTTTTAGAAAGTTAACTGCAGTTTTACAATTTATTTACAAAATCAACTATGACAAACACATTTAATGAAAGTGATGCGTTAAAAAAAATAGCTCATTTTCTACCTGCCCAAGCTCCATTAAAGGACTTTTTGCATCACAATACTCTCCATGCATTTCAAGAATTAGATTTTTTTGATGCCCTTAGAACTTCCTCTGTTTTATTTGGAAAT
The DNA here is from genome assembly GCA_024639505.1 of Crocinitomicaceae bacterium. Lineage (GTDB taxonomy): Bacteria > Bacteroidota > Bacteroidia > Flavobacteriales_D > CAJJDF01 > CAJJDF01. Next base: position 10,658 of record JAHEIE010000055.1, on the reverse strand, counting down.
AGAACTCTTTTTTCATTATCCAACTACCGGGAAAGATATCAGAAATCAGAAATAATTGATTCGGTGCTTGATGTCGTAATTTCCAATATTCATGGAGAAAATAAAGTGCCAGCTTGGCGAAAGAAATTGTTCGAGATTCAAGAACCTAAATTCATTGATTCTAGAATTGGTAAACTGAGGGGTTATTGGCAGAGAGACTATGGAATTGATATGGATGGAATGGTTCGTCCAAGGATAATTCGATTAGTTAATGCCTATTTAGATCAAGGAATTGCATTAAAATGGTTCCCAGAAAATTCTACAGATTTATTATCTGCAATTATGCATATTCAAGAAAATAGTTTAGCTAAATTGTTTCATTCAAAAAGAGCTATTGAATTGCTTTATAAAAAGGAGAAATCATTGGCTGATGTTCTTCAACTAATTGTTGGTGATGAAAGATATTTTGAACAATATTTAATTGATCAACAATATACACATCCAGGTATTTCTGGGATGGTTTGTGCAATTGAAAAAAAATCGAATTCTGTTTATTCAAAAAGAACCATTTCACTTTTTCAGTTAATTTATTTAGAATTGTTACTTGAGGTTGAAGCTTTGGAAAGTTCAGTGCATAAAAATTTTAAACCTTTAGCAATAGGGGTTGATTTTAAGCCTGAGAATATTTTTAGAAAAGTTGAAACTAATGAGTATTGGCAAGTACTAGAAATATGGCATCGTGCTTTCGAATTAATGTTTCACGATCAAGTATTGGCAGGAATCAAGTTTGGAGAACGAAAACCAAAACCTGCAATACAGAGTCAATTGTTCTTTTGTATTGACGACAGAGAGGAAAGTATTCGAAGAAATATAGAGATGTTATTCCCTCATTTTGAAACATTTGGATCTCCTGCACACTTTAATATTATAGCGAAATTTAAACCGGAAAACGCTCAGTTTTCTACACAAATATGTCCTGCTCCGGCTTCTCCCACTCATCTGATCAAAGAAACCAAAAGAAAGACTAAATTTAAGTCGGATATCCATTTTAACAATAAAACTCATGGATTTTTAATTGGTTTTTTGGTTTCTCAAACTGTTGGTTTTTGGTCAAGTTTTAAACTGATGTTTAATATTTTTCGTCCTCAGGAGAGTGTGGGCCAGTACAATGCCCAAAACGATCACATGGATTATAATTCTGAGTTGATTTATGAAAACAGCAAAAATGAAGTAGAAGAGGGGTTGGCTATAGGTTTTAGGGTTGATGAAATGATAAAGATTGTCAAGGATGAATTGTCTAGGACTGGGTTGACCTCTAATTTTCCATCTTTGATATATTTTTTTGGTCATGGAGGCAGCAGTACAAACAATCCTTACTTTGCGGGTTACAATTGTGGAGCATGCTCAGGAAGGCCGAGTACAGTTAATGCTCGCCTGTTTGCAACTATGGCAAATAGAAAGGATGTTAGAGATGGATTAGTGAATTTTGACATTGTAATCCCTGTAAGCACTCATTTTATTGGTGGGTATCATGATACAACCCAAGATACATTTGTTTATTTTGATCAAGAAACAATTCCTGAATCTCATAGAGCTATTCACAATGGTAATAAAGAAAATTTTGACATTGCCTTAGCAATGAATGCAAAAGAAAGAGCGAGACAATTTTTGTTAATTAATACAAAGAAGTCGGCCATAACTGTTCACGAAAAAGTAAAAAAGCGAGCATTTTCTTTGTTTGAACCAAGGCCAGAATACAATCATTCCAATAATGCATTATTTATTGTAGGAAATAGAGAACTTTCGAAAAATCTATTTCTTGATCAAAGGGCATTTTTAAATTCTTACGATTATAAATCCGATTCTGATGGTAAATTACTTACTAGTATTCTCAATGCTGGCACTGGAGTGTGTGGAGGAATAAATTTGGAGTATTTTTTCTCAACTGTAGATAATGAGAAATTGGGAGCTGGTTCCAAATTACCTCAAAATGTCATCGGTTTATATTCAATTGCGAATGGAGTTAAGGGGGATTTAAGACCAGGATTACCTTTTCAAATGATTGATGTTCATGATCCTGTCCGAATTTTAACTATTGTTGAGCAGACTCCTGAGATTGTTATGCGGGTATTGGAGGAAAACCCAACTACATTTGATTGGTACAGAAATAATTGGATGAAATTAGCGGTATACAATCCTCACAACGAGGAATTATTTGTACTTGTAAATGGCGAGTTCAAGCCTTATGAACCCATTCAAAAATCGATTCCAATTGTCGAAAATTTCGAGTCGTTTATCGAGAGTTCTTCAAAGAACTTGCCTATTCACCAATTAAATTAATGAGCTCTATGGAATATTTTCTACCACTCTTTCTTATAATCCCATTTATTGGATTTTTAATTGGTCTTGTTATTTCACGACAAAATGAAAATGGAATTTTTTTATCAATGCTCATTCCTGTTGTACTTCAAATTATATTAGGTATTGGATTTACTCTATATTGGGTATTGTTTGATCGATCTGTTCTAAACATAAAGGAGATTACACTATATAAAACCTCTGATTACAGCTTTTTTATCGATTTGCTTTTTGATAAAGTAACTGCAATCTATTTACTAATGTCTTCCATTCTTACTTTTATGATTACTGTATTCAGTAGATCTTACATGCACAAAGATGGAGGATACAAGAGGTATTTTAATAACATGATGTTGTATTTTTTTGGAGTTCAGGTTATTATTTTTTCAGGAAACTTCGAAACAATGTTTATAGGTTGGGAAATACTTGGTATTTCATCCTTTTTATTAATCGCTTATTACAGAGATCGATACTTGCCTGTAAGAAATGCATTTAAGGTTTTTTCGATTTATCGATTGGCTGACATAGGAATACTATTGGCCATGTGGTTGCTACATCATTTGTTTCATGAAAATGTAACATTTGTTCAGTTACAAAATGCTGAATTTATGCAACATCATCTAATTCATAATTCAGATGTAATTCTAGTAGCTTCTTTCGCAATAATTTTAGCAGCTTCTGTAAAATCCGCTCAATTTCCATTTTCGTCCTGGTTACCAAGAGCGATGGAAGGACCAACACCTTCTAGTTCTATTTTTTATGGTTCAATCGCAGTGCATATCGGAGTCTACTTGATGTTAAGAACTTATCCTTTTTGGAGTTCTGTTTTATTTGTTCAAATTAATGTAATTCTATTAGGCTTATTCACCGCATTTGTTTCCAGTACCATTGCACGTGTTCAGAATTCTATAAAAGGCCAAATTGCTTATTCATCTTTGGCGCAAATTGGGATTATGATGGTGGAGGTTGCTTTAGGATTCGAAAATTTGGCTCTAATACATTTAACTGGTAATGCTTTTTTGAGGTCTTATCAATTGTTAATCAGTCCATCTATTGTAACTTATAAATTGAGAGATCAGTTTTTTAACACTTCATTACGAAGAGATGGAGCTCAATCAAAATGGCAAACTAAACTATACAATACAATGTATGTTTTAGCCCTGAAGGAGTTCTATATGGATAATTATATTTACAAGTATTTTTGGTTTCCGTTTAAAAATATTGGCGGAAAATTATCCAGTCTTTCTACAAAAAAGGCCATTTTTATTTTTTTAATTACTGGTGTAACAGGTTTTGTGTTGTATGTGTTTTTGGACTATAGTAGACTATCTTTTCAATCCTATTTGCCCAATTTTTTTGGATGCGTAGCACTGGCTTTTGTACTCAGAGCGTTTACCATTCGAAAACACCCTTTTGGCGCATGGATTTTATTAGTCCTGAATCATTTTTTAATTGCATTTGCAGTTTCATTTAATGAGCATTTTGATGGAATTGAAACAGTTTTTTATCTGTCTGGTGTAGCCTTTTCTGGCTTAATTGGGGGAGGTGTACTTTATAAGTTGAATAAACAAGAAACTTTTAGTTTGGATAATTATTTTGGGCATGCAATAGAGCACAAGAATAAAGCAATTTTGTTTTTATTAAGCGCTATAGCCCTGGGTGGGTTTCCAATCACAACAACTTTCTTAGGCGAAGATCTACTCTTTTCACATGTTCATTTAAACCAACCATTTTTAATGACAATTCTTGCTTTAAACTATGTTATTTCGGGTATTTCTATAATGAGAATTTACTCCAGAGTATTCTTAGGACCTAACCACAAATGGTATCGCCCCGAGGCTAGACGATCAGCATAAATCAACAAAACAATAATTTTAACAACAATTTTATAATATATTTAACGATGAAAACAATTGAAAAACCAAAAACCGGATTCAAAGGGTTAAGTTCTCACTTCAGAACAGATGTAACAGCCGGATTTCTAGTCTTTTTATTGGCATTACCTCTAAGTTTAGGTATAGCTAAAGCAAGTGGATTCCCTGCGGCAATGGGAGTTTTAACTGCCATTATTGGAGGTTTGTTTACAGGATTTTTTAAAGTATCCGAATTATCAATTAAAGGTCCAGCTGCTGGATTAATCACTATATCTGCTGCAGCTGTAGCCGAATTTGGAGGAGGAATACAAGGATGGCAAATAGTGTGCGCTTTGATAGTAGTAATGGCGATACTTCAAATCGGAATGGGACTACTAAAATTAGGTTCATTGAGTGATTTTTTTCCTCACTCAGCGGTTCATGGAATGCTTGCTGCAATAGGTATTATTATCATTGCCAAGCAAATCCCAGTGCTCTTAGGCGATGATCCCGAAATGTATTCTGGCGAAGGCCCAATAGAATTGCTTATGTCAATACCTCGATTTATAACAAATGCTCATGAACATATCGCTATTATTGGTGTGTTAGGGCTAATAATTATGTTTGTGGTTTCTGCTAGTAAATCACCTTTATTAAAAAAAGTACCAGCGCCAATGATTGTCTTACTTATGGCAATTCCATTGACTATTTTTTGGGATTTTAAACAGACCGAATCTAATTATTCATTGGTTTCAATCGGTGATTTTTGGGGAAGCTTAGCATTAAATACTGATTTTTCTACTTTGGCAACTTTCCCTTTTTGGAAATATGTTGTTATGTTTCTTTTTGTTAGCTCACTCGAATCTTTACTTACCGTTAAAGCTATTGATAATTTAGATCCTTACAAGCGTCAATCTAACTATAACGGAGATTTGATAGGGCAAGGGGTAGGAAATGTAATTTCTGGTTTGTTGGGAGGTTTACCAATGATTTCTGAGGTTGTAAGAAGTTCGGCAAACATTGGCTATGGTGCCAAAACAAAATGGGCAAACTTTTTTCATGGTGTATTTCTACTTTTGGCGATGATTTTTATGATTCCAATTATCGAGTTAATTCCTAATTCTGCCTTGGCAGCAATGCTTATTTTTGCAGGATATAGGTTGGCTGCTCCTAAAGAGTTTATTCATACCTATAAAGTGGGAATTGACCAATTGGCTATATTTTTGGTAACCATTATTATCACCTTAGCTGAAGATTTATTGCTTGGTATTTTAGCAGGAATTATAGTCAAATTCTTTATCCATATGGTAAATGGAGTTAAAGTTTCTAACTTATTTTCTGCTCAATCCAAATTAATTGAAAATGAAAACGATACTATCTTTTTGATACAAGGAGCAGCTATATTTTCAAATCTCATTGGTTTTAAAAAGAAATTAAATTCAATTTCTGATACACGAAGCCTAAAGATTGACTTTAGTGAATCAAGTTATATAGATCATTCTTTTATGACTTTCATTCATAAATTTCAATCAAATGAAAGGGAGCTAGGGAAGAGCTGCGAGATTGTAGGCTTAGAGGAACATAGCCCATTTTCGCAACATCCTTTTGCCACAAGAAAATTGAAGAGTAAAACAGTTTAAAAAATGAAGCGTTTTATTTTATTGGTGGTCTTAACTCTGTTTGGGATGAATAGCGTTGTGGGACAAAAGAATATTGCAACACAAAATGGCTCTTGGTTTATGTATTTTGGCAATCATAAGCTTTCAGAAAAATATAGTTTACATACAGAATATCAATGGAGAAGGTCCGATTTTGTGTATAGCTGGCAACAATCACTAGCCAGAATTGGACTGGATTATCACTTGGATAAGAACAATTCTCTAACGGCTGGTTATGGTTGGATTGTTTCTTACCCATATGGTTCTCAACCTATTTCTTACACCACAAATGAGCATAGAGTTTGGGAGCAGTTTATATCTAATTCTAATTACTCAAGGTTGAATTTCAACCATCGATATAGAATTGAACAAAGATTTATTGAGAGAATAACGACTAATTCACTTGAAGAAAGTATTGTGAGTGGCTATAATTTTAAACAGAGAGCTCGCTATAGATTTATGATTGTGGCCCCAATAAATAATGCATCTATGAAGGATAAAACAGCTTTCGTAAGTTTGTACAACGAGGTGTTCTTGGGTTTTGGTCAAGGTATCTCCAAAAACATTCTAGATCAAAATAGGTTGTATGGTTCAATTGGCTGGAGATTCAATAAAAACTCAAATATCCAATTGGGCTATCTGAATCAAATTATTGTGAAATCGAATGGGGTAGACATCGAAAGAAATCATAATCTCCAATTTTCTTGGACTTACAATTTAGATTTTTCTAAAAAAGTAAACTAATTTATAATTAAAGCGAATAGAAGCATAAAAATCGATCTATTCGCTTTTTTTTGAATAATGTAGGAATTGAAAAACTCCAATTTTAGCAACAACCAGAACCAGGTGTGCAGGTCGCGCCATCGTTTTGTGAGCTTAAATTAGCCATTGAAACTTTTATTTTTGGCATAGAAATTCCACAACTATCTTCTGCTAAGCACTCTGTTTTGGTTTGTGTGAGTTGTAAACTACCAGACGAAAACTCCAACCCGTGTTTCTCTATAGTTGTTCCTTGGTATTCTACTTCAATTTCGTTGTCGGCAATACTCAGTTTCTCCTCGCTTAATTTGATTATTGAGAGTAATTTAGAAGCTTGTAAACGATGATCCGTATCTACTGAACTCCACAGTTGAAGACCTACTGTTGTTTCTTTTCTCACTGTACCACCACAATCTATAAAGTTCTTAGTTATTTCGCCAACTTCTGTCACATGAAAATGTGCTGGAACCTTATCGCCATTGGGTAGTAGAAATGTTAATTCTTCTAACTGTAATAGTGTTTCTTTTAGTTGTGAAAGTGTCATACTTATCTTTTTATACTTATTAATTAATGGTTCTTCAAAAGCCCCATGTTCTATTTCAATTTATTTAATTGCAATATTACGATAATAGAATGAGTTTTGATTGTTATTAAGGAAATTTCTTGCATAATAATTGAAAATTTTCGCTATCTTAACATAAATTTCAGATAAAATACTTGCATTATCGATAGTAATACTATTATTTTGCAGAGTAAAATTAGTATTAGTGTGTCCAATTTAATCATAAATGGAAAAAAAAATAGATAATCTATCACCTATAAAAAGGTTTTGGAAGTTACTGAAAAAAGATAAAAAAGAGATTAGGTACGTTTATTTGTACGCTATTTTCAATGGATTTGTGAATCTCTCTTTGCCAATTGGAATTCAAGCAATTATCAATTTAATTCAAGGTGGATCAGTAAGTACTGCTTGGGTTGTTTTGGTAACCTTCGTTATTTTGGGAATCATTTTTTCTGGACTTCTTCAAATAAGCCAATTAAAAATTACAGAGATTTTACAGCAAAAGCTTTTTGCCAGAGCAGCTTTTGAATTCGCTTTTAGAATTCCAAATATAAAAATGGCAGCTTTATACAAGCATTATGCGCCAGAATTAATGAATCGTTTTTTTGATATCATTTCTGTTCAAAAGGGGATTTCTAAAATTTTAATTGATTTTTCTTCCGCCTCTATTCAGGTCGTTTTTGGTCTAATTTTACTGTCATTGTACCATCCTTTCTTTATAATATTTAGTTTGATTTTGGTTATTTTGGTTTGGGCAATTTTCCAGTATACAGCAAAAGTGGGACTCGAAACAAGTTTAATAGAATCTAAAAATAAATACCACGTAGCCCATTGGTTGCAAGAGCTGGCTAGAACCAATGTTAGTTTTAAACTGGCAGGAAAAACATCGCTGCCTCTTGAGGTAACTGATAAAAGGACTGAAAGTTACATCAATGCTCGAGAAAGCCATTTTAAAATTCTTGTTAAACAGTACTCATTGTTGGTTGTTTTTAAAGCAATTGTAGCTTCAGGATTACTAGTTATTGGTAGTTTGCTTGTAATGGAGCAACAAATGAATATTGGACAATTTGTCGCTGCTGAGATTATTATTCTTTTGGTAATTAATTCTGTAGAAAAATTAATAGTAAGTCTAGAGACTATTTATGATGTTTTAACTTCTCTTGAAAAAATAGGTCAGGTAACCGATTTGGAATTAGAAAATAATGAAGGAATTTGTATACTTGATAACCTAGAAGACAATGGTCTTAAACTTGAGTTGAACAAAGTGAGTTTTGGTTACACTTCAGATAATTTATCCGTATTATCCAATATCAATGTGGTTATAAATCCTAATGAAAAGGTGTTGCTTTATGGAGATAACGACTCAGGAAAATCTACTTTAATGTATCTCATGTCAGCTTTGTATGCTCCTTCTACTGGATTTATTGCTTATAATGATTTACCTCAAGGAAATTTAAAACTGAGTACACTCCGAAATGTAATAGGAGATTGCTTGAGAGAAGAATTGCTCTTTGACGGAACCATTTACGATAACATCAAAATGGGGAGAGAGAAGGCGACTTTCGAAAACATAAAATGGGCGATACATAATATTGGACTTGAGGAAAATATTAAACGATTACCCAAGGGATATGACACAATGATTGACTCTCGAGGACAAAAATTTTCAAAAGGTATTATTGATAAAATATTATTAGCAAGAGCAATTGCAGATAAACCAAGATTATTACTAATTAAAGATGCTTTTGGTGCAATTTCGCCAGACGAACGGAATAGGATTATTAACTTCCTAACACACAAGGATAGATGCTGGACATTAGTTTTGGCTTCTTCAAATGAAGCTTTAGCCCCAAAAATGGAGAAAATTATCATACTGAAGGAAGGTAAGATTGAGAAAATAGGAAGTTACAATTCAGTAAAGGATTCTTTATAATCGAATATAATTAGATATGCTAAATATTTCAAACATAGATATTACAGAAAGAATTGAAGGAGAAAAATTCAAAACGATTCGGCTTGTAGAAGGGAAAAGTTCTAGAAAAACATTCATACGTTTTTTATATATTATCTCTTTTGTATCGCTTATTTTGTTATTTCTTCCTTGGACACAGAACATTAGAACCAACGGAAATGTTACAACACTGAAACCATCTCAGAGACCTCAAACTATAAATTCCATTATACCTGGTAAAATAGAGAAATGGTTTGTTCAAGAGGGAGATTTTGTGAAAAAAGGAGATACAATAGCTTTCTTGTCAGAAATAAAAGACAAATATTTTGATACAAGTCTGATGTCGAGAACTCAAAACCAAATGAACCTAAAGTCATCTACTGTTGATTCATATAAAAGTAAAGTTATGGCTTTACAAAGTCAAAAAACTGCGCTTGAAGAATTACGAAAATTAAAAATACAACAGGGAAGAAACAAATTGTTGCAAGCTACACTAAAAGCACAAAATGATTCGAATAATTATCTAGCGGCAATTGCAAATTATGCGGCAGCCATAAGTCAATTTAATCGAACGGACAGCTTGTACAAAGATGGACTAAAATCTTTGACAGATCTGGAAAACAAGCGAGTAAAAGAACAGAAAGCATTTGCGTACAGAATTGAAGGGCAAAACAAATGGTTGGCAAGTCAAAATGAAATCATAAATGCACAAGTAGAGTTGTCGAACATTAGAGTGAAATTTGACTCAGATATTGCAAAAATAAATTCTGATATCTTTTCAACTTTATCTACCCAATTTGATTCGGAAGGTACAGTAAACAAACTCATGAACGAGTTGTCAAACTATTCTTTCAGAAATGATTTGTACTATGTAAAAGCTCCGCAGGATGGATATATTTCTAGTATGGTTTATGCTGGAATAGGCGAAATGATAAAAGAAGGAGATCCTTTGGTAAGGATAATGCCAACTCAGTATCAGCTTGGGGTTGAACTATTTGTAGATCCTATTGATTTACCACTTATGAATATTGGTCAGAAAGTACAGATTCAATTTGACGGTTGGCCAGCTGTTGTGTTTGCTGGTTGGCCCAATGCAAGTTATGGAACCTACAGCGGTCATGTGTATGCTATGGACATGTTTTTGGGTGAAAACGGAAAATTTAGAATTTTGGTAAAACCAGACTCAACGGATATTCCTTGGCCAAATGCACTTATGTATGGTGGTGGAACTAACAATATGATATTATTGAATGATGTTCCAATTTGGTACGAACTTTGGAGAAATATAAATGGATTTCCTCCAGATTTTTACAAAAACAAGGAACAAACTAACCTTAATCAAAAGAAAAAATGAGGATAGAATTAAGGTTTTTTATAGGGATTTTTTTCTTCCTTCCATCCATTATATTTTCTCAAAACATCAGTAATGAGTTAGGATTTGAGGAATTTATGGGCTTGGTGAAAAGTAATCATCCTGTTGCTATTCAGGCAGATTTAACGGTAGAAAAGGGGAGGGCTTATCTTACAAAAGCAAGAGG
>JAHEIE010000032.1:46-17513 GCA_024639505.1 Crocinitomicaceae bacterium | reverse complement strand
CCATCAGTTCAAGTAAATTGATGAGGGAAACCAAGTTGTTTCTGTAATACTTCAATGGATTCGTTACCGATTCATCAACTAATAAATGAGCCGCAAAATGAATAACTGAATCAATGTTCTCTTTTTGAAACACTTCTTTCAATTTATCCAGATCAAGTAAATCCAACTGATAAAAAACTGGTTTTTTTCCAACTATTTTCTCAATTTGCTCTAAAATTTCAATCTTCGAATTTGATAAATTGTCAATTACAACTACAGTAAAATCTTTCTCCATTAATTCCACAACCGTATGTGAACCAATATATCCCAACCCGCCTGTAACTAAAACTGTTTTACCTGTATTCATTTGTTTTTCTGAAAAGAACCAAAAAGGTTTTTCTTCCTTATTTATTATAAATAGGATAAATCCTAATTCATTTAGTTTAAAATGTTAATTGCTCTGTAACATCAATTACTTTTTCTTAAATATATTGTATTTCAATATACAATATATTGCTCTAAATCCATCTCTCCATCCAATGTGTTTTCCTTCTTCGTAGGTTCTTCCATAGTACGAAATTCCTACTTCGTAAATTCTAATTTTTGGAACTCTCGATAATTTGGCTGTCAATTCTGGTTCAAAACCAAATCTTTGTTCCACTAGGTTAAGCGATTGAGCGATATCCGTTCTGACCAATTTATAACAAGTCTCCATGTCTGTTAAATTCAAATTGGAAAGCATATTACTCATCGTTGTCAGCATTTTGTTTCCGATTGAATGCCAAAAGAACAAAACTCTGTGTGGGTTTCCTCCCATAAACCTAGACCCGTAAACAACATCTGCAAACCCGTTGATAATTGGTTTGAGTAAATCGTTGTATTCTTCCGGATCGTACTCCAAATCAGCATCCTGAATTATCATATACTCTCCTTTCGCCTCTTTAATTCCTCTGTGCAAAGCTGCACCTTTCCCCATGTTTTTTGGTTGGTGATAAAACTGAATATTCATATCAGCATTATTTGCTTGATATTCTTCAACAGCATCAGCCGTATTGTCCGAAGAAAAATCATTTACAATAATAATCTCTTTCTGAATGTCATTAAGAAGCTTTACATCCTTAATTTTATTCAGAATTAAATGAATTGTAGCTCCCTCGTTATAGGCAGGAATTATTATTGAAAGTGTCTTGAAATCCATAATTATCTTAATAATAAGTGAACAAAGATAAAAAATTATCCAACTTCCAACGAAGTATGATCACTCCGAAATAAGAAAATCAGTTCTTCTTTATTGGCTTTTGCTATTTCTCCTATCCCCAAATGGATAGATTAATTGTTGAGCAAATGTTTTTGGGAATTTTTCTAATTCCTCAAAACCCAATGCAATATCTCTTCCGCTTTTTGGAACGTAATGCGTTCCAAATACATAATCCCAAATACTTAAACTAATTCCGTAATTCATTCCATTTGGATGAGACTCTGGCAATTCTTTGGCATGATGCCAAATATGCATTTTTGGGTTATTGAGAATGTACTTTAACGGACCGTAATCCAGGTTTAAATTGGCATGATTCAGATGTCCAATTGTAATATTGATGTAATAAATCACAAAAACACTGCTGGGTTCAAATCCTCCGATCAATAACAAAACAATGTATTTGGCCGGGGTATAAAATACATTTTCCATCCAGTGATAACGCAAATGTGCAGCAAAACCCATTTCCTCTACCGAGTGATGAACCTTGTGAAATTGCCACAAAAAATTATACCTATGAAGAAGTACATGCACAAACCACTGAACAAAATCCATGGCTAAGAAAAACACAACCACTTGCAGCCAATAAGGTAATTCTCTGGCATCAAATAACGAAATCACCTCAGCATTTCCTCCCAATAAATCGATAAAAGCTTCGGAGGTAACTAATACCAATCCCGAAAAAAAAGCCAATTTGAATAAATAAAAATTAAAGAACATATAAAAAGTATCTAACCAAAAGTCTTTTCTAAGAATCGCCTGTTTCTTTCGCCAAGGAAAAGCTATTTCTAATCCCCAAACGACTAGAGAAAGCACAATTAACCACCAAAAATAATTTTGATACCATGGCGAAACCTGAAAAGTTATTTCATTCCAAAAGTAGTTTCCAAAATTTTGAATCCCCTCAACAAATAAGTCTATATATTTCATTTCATACTGATTTGATACAAATCTAAAACATCCATTTTTTGCAAAATGTAGCAATTGTTACATCTTTATTATAAAGTAAATTGAACATAAATAATTCCAAAAATCAGGATGAGAATAATCAACAACATTCTATTGGATTTGGCATTGCCAGTAGATCTAAATTTATCCAAACTTTGGTTTCTTTTCAATTCTATTTCTTTGGCATATTTACTTCTAAATTCAAATGACTCTGAACGCAAATGCTCTCCCTCGGCCAGTTTGGCTTCTTTTATTTTACGCTCACGTTCAATTTTACGCTCATCGTAAAATACGGGAGTGTATCCAAATTTGTTTGGTTTGGGTTGTTTAAAAAATCGATTGAATAACATAGCACTAAAGTACAAAATTAATTAGAAAGGTACTGGTTTTTGGGGTATTGAAAATTCGAATCATTCTCTTATCTTTGTTTCGAACCTAAAAACAAATCAACAATGAATTTCAAATCAATACTCTTTACCTCTTTGGTTGCAAGTCTATTTTTTTCTTGCGAAACTCCAACTGAAGGAACTGAACAAAATTCTCCGGAGTCTGCTTTCGAATTAGCAACATTCGACAATACAGGAGAGTTTTCTTATGCCGTAGATAAATTTGCCGACATAGAAGTTATTCGATACAAAATCCCATCATGGGACAACCTAACACTGAAACAAAAAAAATACGCATATTTCTTAACCATGGCCGGATATTCTGGTAGAGAGATTATTTACGATCAAAACTATCGTCATAATTTGTCTATCAAAAGAGCTTTGGAAAAAGTATATACAGACTACAAAGGAAATAGACAAAGTGATGATTTCAATAATATGGTGACTTACCTAAAGAGAATTTGGTTCGCCAACGGAATTCACCACCACTACTCCAACGATAAATTCAAAGCAGAATTCAGTAAAAAGTTTTTGGAGAATGCTCTTGAACAAGTTGGAGCAGAATTATCTGACGAAGCTAAAAAGGCAATTTTCGATAAAGATTTTGACGCTAAAAAAGTAAACCTATCCAAAGATGTGGATTTGGTACAAGCATCTGCGGTTAACTTTTACGCTCCTAATATTACTCAAGCAGAAGTTGAAGCTTACTACAAATCTATTATCGATACATTGAATCCAACACCAGTAGAATACGGATTGAACTCTAAATTGGTGAAAGACGAAAACGGTGTGATTTCTGAAAAAACATACAAGGCTGACGGAATGTATGGTGAAGCAATTACCGAAATGATAGGGTGGTTGACAAAAGCAATGGAAGTTGCAGAAACTCCTGAACAAGCTAATGCACTTGGACTTTTGATTGAATATTACAAAACAGGAAATCTAAAACTATGGAGCGAATATAACATTGCTTGGGTTGCTGCCACTGAGGGAGATATTGATTACATCAATAGTTTCATTGAAGTGTACAATGATCCTTTGGGTTATTCTGGATCTTTTGAAACTGTGGTAGAGTTGAAAGATTTTAAAATGACTGAAATCATGTCGGTTGTTTCTGAAAACGTACAATGGTTTGAGGACAATGCGCCACTTATGGCTGAGCACAAAAAAAAGAAAGTAAAAGGAGTAACATACAAAGTTGTAGATGTAGCCGGTGAAGCTGGTGATGCATCGCCTTCTACTCCTATTGGGGTAAACTTACCAAATGCAAACTGGATAAGAACTCAACATGGTTCTAAATCAGTTTCTTTAGGAAACATTATTTCTGCTTACAACGAAGCTGGAGGAAGTGGAATACTTACCGAATTTGCTCACGATTCTACTGAAATCGCATTGAGCGAGGCACATGGAAAAGTAGCTGGAAAAATGCACACTGCACTTCATGAAGTTGTAGGACATGCATCTGGTCAATTGAATCCTGGAGTAAAGACTCCAAAAGAAACTCTTAAAAACTACTCTTCTACTTTGGAAGAAGCTAGAGCAGATTTAGTAGGATTGTATTACATCATGGATCAAAAAATGGTTGATTTAGGATTAGTTTCTTCTTTGGATGTAGGAATTGCCGAATACGATGGTTACATCAGAAACGGAATGATGACTCAATTATCTAGGCTAGATCTTGGTGCTGAAATTGAAGAAGCTCACATGAGAAACAGACAATTGGTTGCTTCTTGGGCTTTTGAAAAAGGAATGGAAGAAAACGTAATTTCTAAATTGAAAAAAGATGGAAAAACTTATTTCGAAATTAACGATTACAATAAGTTAAGAAATTTGTTTGGGGATCTTTTAAAAGAAATTCAACGAATAAAATCTGAAGGTGATTATGAGGCTGGAAAAAACTTAGTAGAAAATTATGGCGTAAAAGTAGATCAAGAAATACACAAAGAAGTTCTTGACCGTGTTAAACCATTGAACATGCAACCTTACAGAGGATTTGTAAATCCTAAAATTGTTCCTGTGATGAATGAATCAGGAGAAATCACAGATTTTAAAATTGAATATCAAAACTTTGATGAGCAAATGCTAGAGTACGCTAAGAAATATTCCTTCTTGCCTTCTTATAACTAAGTCTTTTTTTTAAAAATAAGTTAGTAAAGCTCCATTCTATCTGTAGAATGGAGCTTTTTTTTATGAAGTGTTTTTCAATAGTGATTGATGCTCGTGTAATAGATTCCCTTCTAAAAGGGAATGACATCGATAAATAATTGTCATTAAACTATTATTCTCACAATCTTGAATATCATTCCAAACTCTTGTGCTGAATGCAATCGAAGTATGATTTGGAATCTAGTGTTGTACGTTTTACGCAAAACATAAGGCGTAATTGATTCTCGGGTTACAGATTCCCTTCTTCAAGGGAATGACAATGGAAAATAATTGTGGAAAAGCTATTTTAACTATTAATAAAAGTCATTCCAAACTTGATTTGGAATCTAGTGTTATACGTTTTAGGCAAAACATAAGGCGCAGTTGATTCTCGTGGAAATAGATTCCCTTCTTCAAGGGAATGACGTCAAAAAGAGAATTGAAAAAAAGATCAAATATAAGATTCCAAATCAAGTTTGGAATGACAGGGAAATATGTTAAAGTAGAAATAGCAACACACAGCTCTTCATTCATAACTATTTTTAACCATTTAACAAATTTTAAAGGGTAAGTCTAATCAAAATGTTATTTTTATCTAACCAAAATTGAAATCATGATTTTTGAAGCAAAAAACATACACAAATCTTACCACAATCATGTTGCATTAAAAGATGTGAGCTTGAGTGTTGAGAAACAATCCATCTTTGGATTGTTAGGTCCAAATGGAGCTGGTAAAACTTCGTTGATAAGAATAGTAAACCAAATTACTGGACCAGACTCTGGTGAAATTCTGATAAATGGAGAAAAACTAAGCCCGAAACACATCGAACAAATTGGTTATTTGCCAGAAGAAAGAGGGTTGTATAAAAAAATGCAAATTGGCGAACAAGCCATGTATTTGGCTCAGCTAAAGGGAATGAGCAAACACGATGCTAAGAGAGAATTGCTTCAATGGTTCGAAAAATTTGAAATAGGAAATTGGTGGAACAAAAAAGTTGAAGAACTCTCGAAAGGAATGGCTCAAAAAGTTCAGTTTATCACCACGGTTTTGCACAAACCTCAAATTTTGATTTTGGATGAGCCTTTTAGTGGTTTTGATCCTATCAATGCCAATTTGATTAAATCAGAAATCATGAAATTAAAAGAGGATGGTACTACCATATTCCTTTCTACTCACAACATGGGATCGGTGGAAGAAATTTGTGACAACATTGCGCTTATCAATTCCTCTAAAAAAGTGTTGGACGGAAAAGTGAGTGACATCAAAAAAGACTTTAGTAAAAACATGTACGAAGTGGATTTCAAGGGAAATATGATTGGATTTGCCAATGCGCTTTGGACCAATTATGAATTGGTAGAGAAACTAAGTTTTGACAACGAAAACCACAGAGCTACCGTAAAAATATTAGGAAACAACACACTCAACAATTTACTTTCTTCTCTTATCACAGAAAACATTGAACTAAAACAAGTGAATGAGATTATTCCTACTATGAGCGAAATTTTTATTGAAGTGGTGAACACAAACAATGAATTAAACCGAAAAAACTAATTCTGATGAACAAGACAAGCTTAATTATAAAAAGAGAATACTTAACCAGAGTTAAGAAAAAGTCATTCATTTTAATGACAGTATTAGGGCCTGTTCTTTTTGCCGGATTTTTTGCCGCAATTGTACTGCTGGCAATGCCAAAAGAGGAAAACTATGAGATTTTGGTAGTTGACGAAACGACTCTTATGTATGAGGGAATGGAACTTATATTAAATACAGAAAAAGCAAAAAGAATACGAGACAACAAAGCTCGCGAAGAAGAAAACCAAGTAGATGTAGAAGGTTTGTTGCATTTTCATGAAGCAAATTCAAGTTATGCTAGCGCAATTAAAGAGTTTCAAAAAGAAGATGGAAAATATGACTACTTAGTTTATTTGCCTTCCAACTTGATTGACATGGCCGACAACAAAGCCAATTTGGTTTATAAAAAAGCACCGAATTCGCCAACAGAAACTAAAATAACATCACTTATAAATGAAGCGAGAGAAGCTTTATTGATGGAAAAAGAAGGTGTAGACAGAACTAAATACGACAAAATAAAAACAAAAGTAGGTCTAACTCCAATAGCATCTAACAATCTAGACGAAAGCGGAAACCCAATCGAAAACAAAGCGGAGTTTAAAATTGCAGCCTATGCCGGATTTGGTTTCTCCATTATTATTGTCATGTTCATTCTTACTTTTGGTATGCAAGTTATGAGAGGAGTAATCGAAGAAAAAACAAATAGAATTATTGAGGTTATCATTTCTTCGGTAAAACCTTTTCAAATCATGATGGGTAAAATCGTAGGAGTTGGTTTAGTAGGACTTACACAATTCCTATTTTGGATAATTCTTACAGGAATATTAGTCACGGTAATCACTCCCTTTTTAGGATTAGATTCTTCGCCCGAGGCGATGGCTCAAATGTCTTCGACAGATATGGAAAGCATGGTAAATAGCGGAAAATCTGAAATGCTACAAACTATATTTAGCCTTCCATGGTTGCCCTTAATCTCTTCTTTTTTAGTTTACTTTTTGGGAGGTTATTTACTTTATTCTGCCTTGTATGCAGCAATTGGAGCGGCCGTGGACAGCGAAACGGATACTCAACAATTTCTTGTTCCGGTAATGATTCCTTTGATGCTTGGATTGTACGTTGCACAGTTCTCTGTAATGACAAATCCTGAAGGACCAGCAATGTTTTGGCTCTCTATGATTCCGCTTACCTCTCCTGTTGTGATGCTTATTCGTATCGCTATGGAATCTGTTGAACTTTGGGAAGTTCTTCTTTCTATCGCTATTCTTGCTCTTACTTTTGTGGGAACCACTTGGGTTGGTGCTAGAATCTACAAAACAGGAATCTTGATGTACGGTAAAAAAGTAACCTACAAAGAAATGTTTAAGTGGATTAGATATAAGAGTTAGGAGTTAGGAGTTAGGAGTTAGGAGTTAGGAGTTAGGAGTTAGGAGTTAGGAAAGTTTTGAATAAATCTTTACGACCATCCTATTCAATGTATATCTTATCACCAAGTTTCTCAGAGTCTCTTCCATTAAATCGAAATGAGTGAAAACACTTGTTATAAACAAAGAGACCTGAAACTTGAAACCAGCAACTTCTAAAACGAGCTAACCTATTCTTTCCAGTCAAAAGTCTCAATCATTCCTTCTATGTTTTCTTTAAGAAAATTGAGAACGGGACGCACAGAATCAATATCTGGGCGAGAATTGAAATACAACGAACCTCTGTAGAAATTCTCGTTACTATCGGTCAAGAAAAACTGATAATTACTAGCTACATTCCCTAGTATTTCATATGCCACACCATACACTCGTGACGAATCATTGCTATAGATTGATTCGTTTATAGCATCCGCTTTTATCCTATGTTCGTAAGCCAATTTTCTCGAATATTCCGAATGGTAAAACAAGGTGTTATTTCCTATTCCATCAATCTTAATACTTGTAATATGCACAACTGCGTTGTAGTATGGAAAATGAATATCCTGGTTGCAATTGTCTTTGTCTTGCACAACTGCAAAAAAAGGATAATCGTATGTGTAATTACAAGGACCTGAGTAGGAAACTAAACTATCTGTTTTCGGAAAATCAATTCGAAAATGACCCAATGGTTTGGGGTAAAAAGTTTCTTCCTTACAGCTGTAAATCAAGACAAAAGAAATAAGAACAAAGACAAATTTATTCATTTTCATTTTCTGGTTTTCTAGTTATTTTCACTTGCTTTATCCTTCTTTTGTCTGCTGCTTCTACCTCAAACAAATAATCTCCAAACTTTATTCGCTCGTTCTTTTTCATGATTTTACCC
Organism: Crocinitomicaceae bacterium; assembly: GCA_024639505.1. GTDB lineage: Bacteria > Bacteroidota > Bacteroidia > Flavobacteriales_D > CAJJDF01 > CAJJDF01. Next base: position 8,944 of record JAHEIE010000032.1, on the reverse strand, counting down.
GATTTTTCTATTAAAAATCCGGCCAAAGTATCCGCTTCACCTTTTTCATCCTCAAAGCTTTCTCCTTCAATGTCCATTATTTTGTACATATCTACCAGAGAAATCTTTCCTTCAAACACATAATTATTCTCATCTATTTTGGAATATATAATGTCATCGTCATCAAACTCATCCGAAATTTCACCCAAAATCTCTTCTATAACATCTTCCAAAGTTACAATTCCGGAAGTTCCTCCATATTCATCTACCACAATTGCCATGTGCACTTTTGATTCTTGAAACTGACGAAGTAAATCATCAATTTTTTTGCTTTCGGGAACAAAAAATGGCTCCCTCAATAAAGAAGTCCAGTCGAATTCTCCTGAATCGATGTGAGGCAATAAATCCTTTACGTAAAGCACACCCGAGACATTATCAAACGATTCTTTAAAAATCGGAATTCTTGAATATCCATTTTCAATTATCTGAGGCAGCAATTCATTAAAAGAATTGGATTCATCAAAAGCTACCACATCCACTCTCGATTTCATGATTTGTTTCACATCAGTTTCCCCAAATTTCACAATTCCTTCCAGAATTTTCTTGTCTTCATCTGTCACTCCTTCAATGTCGGTGATTTCAAGAGCGTGATCCAAATCGTTCACAGATATTTCTGTACCCGATTTCTTTATTCTTTTGTCAATAAATGAAGTACTTCTTACTAGCACATTGCTCAACGGAGAACATATTTTTCCGACAACAAAAATTGGCGAAGCCATGAATTTTGCCAGCTTTATACTATTGTTCGTGGCATACACTTTGGGAATAACCTCTCCTACCAATAAAATCAAGAATGTGGCAACAACAACAGTAATCACGAAATTCAAAATTTCTTCATCTGGGCCAAAAGAAATAATATTGTTGATGATGTAAGTTGAAAGAATTACAATAGCAATATTGATAAAATTGTTGGCTATCAATATCGTTGCCAACAGCTTTTTGGGTTTCACCAATTGGTCCAAAACTCTGATTGATTTAGGGTCTTTTTCAGAATTTAATGTTTCTCTGTCTTTTGCGTCTATAGAAAAGAACGCTACTTCCGACCCAGAAATTAAGGCCGAACTAACTAGTAAAACCAACATCACAAGCAAAGAAATTGCTACTGGCAAAGAAATAGAATTGATTGTAAATAATAGCCCACAAAAGGGCTCAATACTCGAAGGTTCCAATGAGCTTAAGTTTTATTTATGAATTAAAATGGTAAATCGTCACTTGAATCATCATCAAAAGATGAACCTCCACTGCTTGCACTAGGACTTGCTGAATCAGAACCCTCAGCTCCTCTTCCTCCAAGCATTGTCATATTATCTGCAACAATTTCTGTAGTGTATCTTTTGTTTCCTTCCTTGTCGTCCCACGATCGAGTTCTCAATTTCCCTTCTACATACACCGAACTTCCTTTTTTCAAATATTTTTCAGCAACTTCTGCAAGTCCTCTCCAAATCACAACATTATGCCATTCCGTTTGAGTAATTCTCTCTCCTGTTTTTCTGTCTTTGTAGGTTTCCGAGGTTGCCAGAGGAAAATTTGCAACTACCGCTCCACTCTCTAAATGCCTTACTTCAGGATCTTTTCCAAGATTCCCCACCAATATCACTTTGTTAACTCCAGCCATAATACTTTTATTTTTTTCAAAATTACAATTAATCAATCAATTTACTAAATCAAAATTAGTTCAACAAATAAAATCTCAAAATCAGATAATTAATTCACCTTCCAATTCCGACTCAATCAACTTTTCCATGAGCCTGTGAATAGGGTAATTGTTGAATTCATCTGCATGAATAAGTTGCCAAGAATCTGGACGAACAAAACCATTTCCTAGCGAACAAACAAAAAGTTTTGCATAAATATTTTGATGAGACAGAATGTGTTTGGTTGACTTTCCTACTCTGTCTATCTTAATATTCAAACCCAAAAGTTCCTCACTCATTTCAGTTTCAAACATTTTTTTGGATTCTATATTCGGGAATTCATATAAATTCTTCCAAATTGAATCTTCTTCTCGTTTCACTAGGTAAAAAGATTCCTCTGTTTTTACAGCCATAAAATTCAAATACCTTTCTATGGACTTCTTTTTTTTCAATTTAACAGGAAACTCAGTTATCTTTTGTTTTGAAAAAGCATAACAAGAATCTTGAAAAACACATTCGTGACATTTAGGCGATTTAGGTACACAAAACAATGCACCGTATTCAATTATAGCTTGATTAAAAAGATCTGGCTTTTCAGAATCTATTAACTCATTCAAAATAATTTTAAATTCCTTGATTGCTTTTGGTGTATTAATAGGAGTTTCGATTCCGTATAGTCTGGAAATAAACCTGTATACATTTCCATCCAAAACAGGACGCACTTCCTTTGCCGAAAATGAAGAAATAGCCGAAGCCGTATAATCTCCAATTCCCTTTAGTTTTATTAGCTCGCTGTAGCTTGAGGGAAAAACTCCTTTCAATTCATTGAACACATAGTTTGCAGTATAATGTAAATTTCTTGCTCGAGAATAATACCCCAAACCCTGCCACTCATTCAATACTGTTTCCTCACTAGCCAAAGCTAAATCCTTTACAGTTGGAAACTTTTTTACGAATCTTTCGTAATAACCCAAGCCTTGAGCTACTCGAGTTTGTTGAAGAATGATCTCTGAAAGCCAAATTTTATAAGCGTCATTTGTATGTCGAAAAGGAAGGTTTCGCTTATTTTGTTGATACCAAGTAAGAAGATTGGTGCTGAAAATTTTGTTTTTCAAGGCAATAGTTTGAGTGAATACGAAAAAAAGTGAATTTACTTACTTTTTTGAACAAAAAAGTGTAAATTTGCTAACAATTTGAGAGACTGGACCCTATCAGTTTGAATATAGGAAAAATTTAAATTAAATACCAAATATTATGACGAAAGCAGAAATCGTTGAACAAATTTCGGAAAAGACCGGAATCGAAAAAAACACTGTCCTGAAAACAGTAGAATCATTTATGGATACTGTAAAAGGAAACATGACCAAAGGAGAGAATGTTTACTTGAGAGGCTTCGGAAGTTTCGTGATTAAGAAAAGAGCGAAAAAAACAGGAAGAAACATTTCTAAAAATACTTCAGTTGTAATCCCAGCTCACAATATCCCTTCCTTTAAGCCAGCAAGAGATTTTGCTGATGATGTTAAGAAAAAAGTAAAGGTGAACTAACACCTGCTGACTTTATAAATTTCAAACTATGAGTTCCAATTCAAAAAAAATATTAGCTTTTGTTATTGGAGCTCTTATTATTTTAATATCTTTGCAATTCTTTCCGAGAACACCTAGTGTAGACGAAGGAGAAATATCTATTAAAAAAGCATCTCTACTTATAGAGCAAGGCCAAATAATGGAAGGAGTAACACTGTTAAAATCAGTATTGGAGGAAGATCCAAACAACCTAGATGCAATCTGGGAATTAGGAAAACTTTCTATGCAGTCGCAACAGTTTGACAAAGCCGTGGAAAGATTTGAAAAGTTTGTTTCAATTACAAAAGGAGAAGAGAAAGTTAGTGGATTAATTTCCTTATCAGACGCTCATTTTTTTAATGATAATAAAGAACAAGCTCTAAAAAGCCTAGGCCAAGCCTCACAACTCAACACTAACCAAGAGTTAGAAACTGAAATACAAGAAAGAATTAGTATAATTAACCAAAATTAAAAGATATGCCAAGCGGTAAGAAAAAGAAAAGAAGTAAGATGGCGACTCACAAGCGTAAGAAAAGATTGAGAAAAAATCGTCACAAGAAGAAAAAATAAATTTCTTCGATCAAATTACTAAAAACCCATTAAACAAGATAATCGCATCTTGTTTTTTGTGTTTAGTAAAAAATTATAAATAAAGGCAAGATCATTAAGGTCTTCCTTTATCATTATTCCATATTTATTTATTAAGTGAGTTTAGATTTAATCATTTCTTCTAAACCAGATGAGGATGTTATAGCCTTGTTGAAAGACAAAAAACTGATTGAGATTCATACCGAATCAAAAGAAGAAGATAAAACATTTGCTGCTGGTGATATATTTCTAGGAAAAGTCAAAAGGACTAATCCTGGACTTAATGCTGCATTCGTTAATGTAGGATACGAGAAGGATGGATTTTTACACTATTCAGACCTAGGAGCTTCTTACAAATCTTTCGAAAAAGCTGCTAAAATTGCACTTAATGGAAAACCTAGCTTCGATTTCAAAATAGAACCTGAAATTGACAAGTATGGAAAAATAAAAGATTTCGTTTCGGCTAATCAAAAAATGCTCGTGCAGGTTACTAAAGAACCTATCTCATCCAAAGGGCCTAAAGTTACTACCGAAATTACTCTTCCAGGAAGATACTTGGTTTTGATTCCATTTTCTAATAAAATATCTGTTTCTCAGAAGATTGAAGATGCTGAAGAGAAAAACAGATTGACACGACTGATTGAAAGTATTAGACCAAAAAACTTTGGTGTCATTATAAGAACAGTTGCTCAAAACAGAAAAGTTGCAGAATTAAATCAAGATTTACAAGAGCTAAACGAAAAATGGCTTTCTATTTACCAAAAAGTTAAAGATGTAAAACCTCCTAAAAAAATATTAGGCGAACTGAATCGTGCCTCTGCAATTGTAAGAGATTTACTGAACGAAACTTTCAATAGTATCGTGGTAGATGACGAAATCATGTACATCGAACTAAAAGAATACATCGGTAAAATTGCTCCAGACAGAACGAAAATCATCAAACTTCATAAAGGAAATTCTGATGTATTTCAAGCGTACGGAATACACAAGCAAATAAAAGGTAGTTTTGGAAGAAAAGTAGATATGCAAGGCGGTGGTTATTTAATCATTGACCATGCCGAAGCTATGCACGTAATTGACGTAAATAGCGGTAACAGAAAAGGAAAAGAGAATGATGCCGAAGCCAATGCCCTACAAGTAAATATGGCGGCTGCCGAAGAAGTAGCTCGCGTATTAAGGTTGAGAGATATGGGCGGAATTATTGCTGTTGATTTCATTGATATGTACAACAATGAAAACAACATGAAACTGTACAAGTTTTTGAAAGAAAAAATGAGTACAGATCGTGCAAAACACAATCTTATTCCTCCTAGTAAATTTGGTGTAATAGAAATCACTAGACAGAGATTAAGACCTGCTACAGAAATTGAAACTAAAGAAACTTGCCCTACCTGTCACGGAACTGGTGAAGTTCAAGCTGCAATTTTGATTACGGATCAAATTAAAGATGCCATTAAATCTGCTGATAAAACCAACGGACTAGTTCTTCAAGTTCATCCTTTTGTTGAAGCCTATTTCAAAAAAGGACTTATTTCAAGACAATTGAAATGGTTCTTTCAGTACAAAAAATGGATCAAAATCGAAGGTAAAACTGCAAAACATCTTTTGTACTTCGATTTAAAAAATAAAAAAGGAGAGGAACTGTAAATCAGAATCCTAACACAATAATTCTTATTTTTCTTAAAATTTTTCAGCAACTTTTGGTTATTGATATTCGTATTATCAATAAAACAATCCGGATATTAAAAAAACTCAGTTTTTATATTTATATTGTTGTAAGTTTTACAAACCTGTTTCTAATAAATAAGAATGAAAAAAACATTCACATACTTTCTTGCCATTATTCTAATTATATCCTCTTGTAAGAAAGATAATACGATAACTAATAACAACGCCCCAGATTATTACGGAGTTTCTACCATCAAGGTAAAAAATTACATCAACCGTATATTTATTGATCTAACTGGTCGCGAACCTCTGGACGTTGAAATGGATTCATTGGTTATACTTTTGGAGGAAAACAATCTGGATTTCCCTACTCGAGAGTCCATTATTTTTAACCTTCAAAACGATACAACTCCGCAAGCTAATGGAGATAATTTCAAAGAGCTGTTCTATTCTAATATTTATGAGCAACAAAAAGCTAGATTTCTAGAGGCAATTCCTGATTTCGAAATTTCACAAAGAATGGGAATTGCCTACACAGGTGCACGAAATGATTCATTGTCGGGCAACATGTTAAGTTATTTTTGGAAAAAAGAACAAGGCGATATTTACAAAGACGTCTTATCTTCTGATACAGCCTATTTAAATGGCTCCATTACTTTTAATGAACTTTGCCGAAGAATGTGCTATAATGGTATTTACGATATCATAAACATGAATTCGTTTAATTATGTAAATGCCGTATTTGACAATGTATTTTATCGAATTCCAACTTCGGATGAATTTACAGCGAGCTATAATATGGTTGAGTATGACCAAGCCGATTTATTATTTGGACAACCAGGGTCTAACAAGTTGGATTTCTCGAGAATCGCAACAAATTCAATTGAATTCAATGATGGATTAGTTACCTGGGTTTACAGATCATACCTAAGCAGGTTTCCAACTACCCAAGAAACTTTTATTTACAGCACTCATTTTCAGACCAATTCAGACCTTTCTTACGTTATTAGGCAAGTCATGAAAACGGATGAATACGCAAACTTTTAATATTTGAACTATGAAAAAAATACACACATATTTAGTGTTATTCTCTCTTTGTTTGGTCAGTTTTCAATGTAAGAAAGAAAACCTTGAAGATATGGTTTTTGAAATTAACGAAGTAAAACTATATCCTTCAGCCTCTTCTAAACTAAAAGAAAAAACTGAAAGTCAATGGATAGCTGTTGTCTACACCAATTTGTTTCAGCAAGCACTTTCTGCTGGTGATATATACAAAGCAGGTCAGTGTATCACTTCTATTGGAGACAAGGAATTAGCCAGAGAGGTGATTATTTCTAATTTCATGAATAGCACTTCTCCTCTACCTGCCATACCTACTGACACTGATATGAGAGCTGACATCGATAAGTTTATAAATGATACGTACGAAAGGTTTCTCATACGAAGACCAACCGAGGGGGAAAAACAATATTTCAGAAACGAAATAAACAACAACCCAACTAGATCGGCAGAAATCATTTACTTTTCGTTTGCCTTATCCAATGAATACTTATTCTATTAATCACCCTCCCGACTAACACTTTATTATGAAAAGAAGAGAATTTATAAAAAAAGCTACACTAACATCGGCAGGCGCAATGATAGCTCCTTATATATTACCTAGTGGAAGATTGTTTGCCCCAACTGGAACACAAATAGCACCGCATGTTGTGCTGGTTATGTATGCAGGAGGATTAAGAAATCAAGAGACTGTAGATCAGCTGTATTTATCTCAAAGTCAACACACATGGAATCCGACTCCTAGCTTAAATGTTACGGGTAACATCATGCCAAACTTATTGAGTGGTGCAGCGCCTTCGTCTAAAGTAGTGTATGGAGTAGGAACCAGTGGTAACACTCCAATTTCCCCAATTCTATCAACACCCATACAATCACAAGGTGTCCTATTTAAAGAAGTTAACGCTATTGCTGCAGGACATTACGGTGGATCCATTGCATTGCTGCAAGGAAATACTAATCTTGCTCAACCATTACTAGAAAGACCTAAGACTCCTACAATTTTTGAGTTTTTGAGAAAACACGGAGGCTACAAAGCAACTGACACATGGTTTATTGGAAATTCGTTAACCAACTCGGTACCGCTTTACAACCATAGTGCACACGAGGATTACGGTGCTAAATATGGAGCAAATATGTTTATTCCTGGAGTTACTTTTGGGAATCAAGGAGACCAATTTTTGAAAGATGCCAAAATATATCATCCTCAAAATGAATTGTCTCCGATGTACAAAATGAAATATTTCTTGGACAATTCTTATGAAAGTTTAACCAGCAATAATATTTTGGATACTGTTGGGAATACCGAAGCTGAAAAACAACAAATCAAAAATTTCATGAAAACAATGTTCCAGAAAAAACAAGCTGGAACTGTAATACGACCGCCACAAGGAGGTAATGATGCCAGTACCGTTGGATATGCACTGGAAGTTATGAAAGAATTTAAACCAGCAGTGACCGTTATTAAAATTGATGGGCCAGATGTATGTCATTCAAATTTTACCGGATATTTAAGAGCAATACATGCAGCAGATCATGCGATTGGTTATATGTGGAATTACATTCAAACGCAAATTCCCGATATGGCAAACGAAACTATTTTTATTGCTACTCCAGATTGCGGACGAAACTTAAACCCTAACCCAATACTCGACAACGAAAATAATTTTAGAGCATTTGATCACTCCGATGCAAATACAAGAAGAGTATTTACATTAATGGCAGGAAAATCCATTGGAAACGAACCTGATAAAGCTACTGGGCCTTTGAGTTCAACTTCTCCCTTGAATACTGATGCGGCTATAACAGTTGGACATATTCTGGGTATAGAACAAGAAATGTTAAATTCAGGATTTCTCCACTCTCAAAGTCAATCATTAATTAGAAAATTATAAGTATGAATTCAGTTTCTATCAAACATATCGGTATTGGAATTGCCGGAATAATTCTTATGGTTGCAAGTTGTAAAAAATCGGAAATTGAAAACCCGTATGATTCCTACACTACACCTCGACCATACGAAGAGCCAGTTTTGGCATCATTGCCAACTTCTAATTTTGGATATCTACACGCTACTGTTTTCAAACCTACGTGTGCAAATTCGGGTTGTCATGATGGCGCTTTTGAACCAGATTTCAGAACAATAAGTAGTTCATACAACAATACAGTGTACCAAAATGTATTGACGAATAACGCCACTGGAGATTTTACATATAGAATAAAACCTGGAGATGCCGCTCTTTCATTGTTGCACGAAAGAATGTTGAAATCCCTACCCAACACTTCGGGAATAATGCCTCCTGTGTATGCCGATGAATGGATTGTAAACAAAGAAAAACACATTAAAGCC
>JAHEIE010000027.1 GCA_024639505.1 Crocinitomicaceae bacterium | reverse complement strand
GAAAATGTATTGGCAAGAGTAAAAAAAGAAGCGGAGCAATATAAGGATATTGAGTCTGTAAAAATATTGTCATTTGTTCAGCTTACCCAGTTGCTCGAAAACGACAAACTTAGTGATTTTGTACACAAGGATACCCTCACTACTTTTCCCGAAAGAATGGATTCGTTGTTGAGGTTTTATAGAGACCATCAGTCAAGTTTACAGAGGTTTGTAATAGATTCACTTTCTTTTGAAACCAACATAATAAAACTAAAAAAAGGCAAAGATATTTTTAGACAAAAAGCCGTTTTTTTTAATAATAAAGTCAATGAATAAAGTGTCAGTATTTGGTATCAGTACCTATTCGTACCATGGATGTTTGGAAGAAGAAGCAATTATTGGGAATGAATACATCGTAGATGTAGAACTAGTTACTGATTTTAAAGAATCTGCGGCAAATGACGACTTGTCAAAAACTATAGATTACGTAATTGTAAATAGAATAGTGGAAGAAGAAATGGCAATTCGGTCTAAACTGATAGAAACCGTGGGTTATAGAATTTTGGGTCGTTTAAAACTAGAGTCATTTGTGCTGAACCATGCTCGTATCGAAATCAAAAAAATAAATCCACCAATTAATGGAAACGTGAGTTATGTTTCGATTGTAGTGGAGGAGGATTGTTAATTAATCCACCCTGAAAGCCACGTATTTTATTTTGAAACCTTTGTTTGCAAACAGTGTTTCGTAGTGAGTTTTGATAGATAAAATTTCTTGTACTTCAGGTGAAAAAGATTCCCAGTCTTTTTCATAAATGTTATTCGAATCTACTAGTTTTTCGTAGCCATACTCTTCAATTTCTTCAATTGTAGATTCATAGAGCAGCGTATTGTCCGTTTTTAAATGAACAATGCCATTTGGCTTTAGAACTTTCTTGTATCGATTAACAAATTGTCTAGAGGTCAGTCTTTTATTTGGTTTTTTTGGCTGAGGATCCGAAAAAGTGCACCAAATTTCGTCCACTTCATTTTCGGCAAAAAAATGTTCCACAAAATCTACAACATTTCTTAAAAATGCGACATTGGTAAGGTTCTCTTCATTCGCTTCTTTTGCTCCTTTCCATATTCGAGCTCCCTTTATGTCAATTCCTACAAAATTTTGATTTGGATATTTTCTTCCCAATCCTACAGAGTATTCCCCTTTTCCACATCCCAACTCTAGAACAATAGGGTTGTTGTTTTTAAAAACCTTTTCGTTCCAATTCCCTTTCAATTCGTACTCTACATCAATAAAATCGGCCATAGAAGGTTCGAAAACTCGTTCCATGGATTTCATTTCATCAAATTTCATGAGTTTGTTCTTTGCCATTTTTCTCTAATTTCTGGGCAAAGTTATCCATTTTTATAAGTTTTTCAACAAAGTCACAAATTCTTTAGTCTTACTGCGAGCAATGGGAATTTCTTTGCCGCTACTAAGAACCGCAATGTTTCCATTTGTTGTAATGTACTCCTTGATGTAAGCGGTATTCACAAAGAATGACTTATGAGTGCGAAAAAACTGCGAACCACTCAATAGGTTTTCATAGGTTTTGAGGGTTCTGGTATCTGTATATTTAGATTTATCTTTGAAATAGATATCAGTGCAATTGCCTTTTGCTTCAATGAATTCAATGTCTGAGATTGTTACAATTTTCATTCCTCGGCTGTGCGAAATGGTAAGTCTGTTGCTTTCTTTATTTCGTATGCTATAAGCTGTGTTTTCGAGCGATTTTTTGTATTCCAATTGATTTTCAGGATGATTTTTTAAGATTTCAAGTCTTTCGTTGATTTTCTTTCCAGCATCAATCAATTCATCAATATCGATGGGTTTTAAAATGTAATGAACCGCATTTGTATTAAATGCTTTGAGCGCATATTCTTTAAAAGCAGTTACAAAAACAACTAAGAAATTTTTGTTTTCAATTTCGTCTAGTAACGTTAGTCCTTCGGTTCCAGAGGGCATGCAGATATCCAAAAAAATAACGTCTGGAGAAAACGCAATAATTTTTTCTTTTGCGTCTTCTTTGTTCCAAGCTTTTCCTATTATTTCAATGCTGGGAACAAAATCCTCGATCATCATGGATAAGTTTTCTCGGGCTAGTTCTTCGTCATCAATTATTAGTGCTTTTATGGCCATAGTTTCGCAAATAGAAAGATTTGTGATGTTAAAATAATAAATAATTAAAGAAATGGATTGGAAATAGGTTGTGAATAAACAAATAATGGACCTTTAATCATGGGATTTGGGTAGTAGGTGGGTAAAATGAACCGATTAATAGATGAAACATGCCATAAAATAAAACACTCTTTTTTCTCAGAGAATTTGTTGTTTCTTTATATCAGAACGAATAACAAACCAGAACAAACCAACCACTATGAATCATACAAAATCTTACCTCGTAATTAAAGAATGGATTTTCATAGATACAGGAAACTAAACCACCTTTGGTTCCCTTTTTATGAAAATTCAATCGGACCAAAAACCTGCTATTGGGGAATAGCATTCATAATTTTTCTTTTTTTTGTTTAGATTACGGCTACTCTTGTGAGTGGCCGTTTTCATTATGTAATTGAATCTATATTTAGTTGTCATTTCCTCGAAAAAGGAAGCTTATCACACGAGTATTATGCATCAATGCGAAGATTTCCACCTTCGTGGGAATGACGATCAGTTTTACTTAAAAACTTTTGAATAAACACTCATCTAAAAAGTCTTATTGTAAAAGAATGGAAAGTACTTTCCTAACTCCTAATTACCAGCTACCACCCGCGCCTCCGCCAGAAAAACCGCCACCACCAAATCCACCGAATCCACCTCCGCCAAATCCACCACTAGAACTTCTGCCGCCAAATCCACTTCCGCTCATAAAGATCCATGGCCATGCACTTCCGCCTCCTCTATGTTTTCCGTTTCTGTCGTAGTTTTCCCAGTCATCATCTCCACCTTTGCCATATTTTTGAGCCAAAATGAATAGAATAATAATTACAACAAAAAATCCAAAAGCAAACCAGTTTCCACTTTCCTTTTCTTCTTTGTATTGTGCCTCAGAGATTTCACCTTCTGCAATTCGCATAAGTGTCTTTGCTCCTGCATTTATTCCTCCGAAATAATTATTTTGTTTGAAATAAGGAATTATTTCATAATCCACTATTCTTCTTGTGCCAGCATCGGTTATTGCTCCTTGTAATCCTGTACCTACAGCAATAAAAACCTCGCCCCGGCTGCCAGGAGTTTTAGGTTTTACCAAAAACACCAATCCATTGTCTTTGTCATCTCGTCCAACTCCTAGTTTGTCCCCATATTCGATAGCATATTGCGATTTGTCATACCCACATAAATCTGGAACAATTCCAACCACCATCACGTTAGAGCTTCGTGCTGTAAATGACGCTAATTTGCTTTGTAAAATGGCTTCCTCTGAATCTGACAAAACATTAGCCACATCGTAAACAAAAGTTCCTGGTGTATGTTCAGGGAAACATTTTTCTTGACCAAATCCAATAGAAATTGAAAGGAATGTGAGTAAAAGGAATAGGATTGAATTTTTCATCTTTTTATTTAGATTGAGGGTTAGTCAATCTGTTTTATTTATTTGCCCGTAGAAATTTCATCCGAAAGTTCATTCAGGTCATTTTTTTGATAAGGGAAATGCTTTTTTAGTCTTTCTCCAGCTTGCTCAATCCCAATTTTAAGAGCTTCAGTGTGTTGGCCTTCTTTCATTTTTTGAAGAACCAATTCTTTTGTAGAATTCCAAAAATCGGATTCTACTTTTTCATTGATTCCTCTATCACCCAAAATTGCAAAATGCTTGCTCTCGGTGGCAACATAAAACAAAACTCCATTTCGGAGTTTTGTTTTGTGCATTTTTAGTTTTTTAAATACTTCCTTGGCTCTTTCTAAGACATCTTTTTTGCATTCTGTCTCTAGATGAACACGTATTTCTCCCGAGGTATTAGTTTCAGCCTTTTTAATTGCCTCTAATACTAGATTTTCTTCTGTTTCGTCTAAAAAATTACGTACGTTCATCGTGTTGTTAGTCAAAACCTAGGTCAATTTCGTCAGAGTTTACATTCTCAGCCCCTTCATTGGATTCAAAATATGTCTTTTCTTCAAAATCGAAGTAGTTTGCCACAATGTTAGTTGGAAATCTTTTAACCTTTACATTGTAGGGCTCGATTGCAGTATTAAAATCCCTTCTCGCTTTTGCAATTCTGTTTTCAATTCCTTCGTATTGAGCCTGAAAATCTCTGAATGCATCGGTAGCTTTCAATTCTGGGTACCTTTCTACGGTTACCATTAATCTGCTCAGTGCTCCAGTTAGTTGGCTTTGTGCTGCTTCAAATTTAGCCATGTTTTCTGGCGTCAAGTCATTCACATCCAAATTGATAGAAGATGCTTTGCTTCTTGCTTCAATCACATCAGTCAGTGTTTGTCTTTCGAAATTTGCTGCATTTTTCACAATTTTAGAAATCACTTGTACTTTGTCTGCTCTAGATTGGTATTCAGTTTCCACATTTCCCCATGCTTTTGCAATCGGTTCTTCTGCAATAACGAGTGAATTGTATGTCGATCCAAACCATGATACGATTATAAATACGAGTCCGAATATAATTCCAACGGGTAAAATCCATTTTAAGTTCTTTTGCAGAAAATTTTGATTATTTTCCTCGGTTAATTTTTGATTTATGTCCATGTTATAAAATTTAGTTTTTTGAATATAAGAGAAAAAATTTCATTTCTCTTAAAAAAAAATGAGTCCTGAAACATCAGGACTCATTTGAGAGGATTTATTTGATGATGTCCACACTACGTTTCAAGAATTCGGTAAGTTTTTTACCGGTCAGCATTCCTTTTGCCAATAAGGCTAAATCGGTAGCTTGTTCTATCAGCTGTTTTTTCTTTTTGTCCGTTTTAGTTTCTAATATCTTCGAAATCAATGGGTGATTGCTATTTACAACCAAATTGTACATTTCGGGCATCGTCCCCATGAATCCCATTCCTCCACCGCCAAGTGCTTGTTGCTCCTTCATTCTTCTCATGAATTCAGCCTCAGTGATTTGCATTGGACTATCCGTTTCGCTCAAACTCTGGAAATCAACCATGAATTTTTCTTTCGACATCACTTCTTCAATCACTGGTTTCAGAGCTTCTTCATCTTCTTTGGTAATCTTACTAGGTTGTTGTTCTCCTTTATTTATAAGCTTTTCAATAGTGTCTGCATCTATTCTCGCAAACGATACATTTTCCATAGATTGCTCCAATTTAGAAATCAAATGTGGCGCCAAAGGACTATCTAGCAATAATACGTCATATCCTTTAGAATTTGCACTTTCGATAAGCGAATGATGCTCTTCGGTGTTGTTTGTATACAAGTAAACTACCTTTTCATCTTTGTCCTTTTGCGTTTCTTTAACTTTTTCACTGTATTCATCAAGAGTAAAGAATTCCTTGTTTGTGTTTCGTAACAAAGAGAATTTTTTGGCCTTTTCTTCAAATTTATCATCAGAGAGCATACCGTATTCTATAAAAACACTAATGTCTTCCCATTTTTCTTCAAAATCCTTTCGGTTTTCTTTGAACATGGAGTTCAATTTATCAGCTACTTTTTTTGTGATGTAAGAAGAAATTTTCTTTACATTGCTATCACTTTGCAGGTAGGATCTAGAAACATTCAAAGGAATATCTGGAGAATCAATTACACCGTGCAACAATTGCATAAACTCAGGAACTATGTTTTCTACCGAATCTGTAATAAATACCTGATTGGAGTACAATTGAATCTTGTTCTTTTGAATCTGAATGTCCTTTTTCAGTTTTGGAAAATATAAAATCCCTGTTAAGTTGAAAGGATAATCTACATTCAAGTGAATATTAAACAGTGGTTTTTCTGACATTGGATACAATTCTTGATAGAATTTGTCATAGTCATCTTCTTTCAATTCCGATGGAGCTTTTGTCCACATCGGAAGTGTGTTGTTGATGATGTTTGCAACCTCAATAGACTCTTTTTTCAGTTTTCCGTCTTCGTCTTTTTCTCCATTTGGACTGTCAATCATTTGAGATTTTGTTCCAAACTTGATATTTACAGGTAAGAATTTACAATATTTATTAAGAATAGTGCTGATTCTTGCCTCTTCCAAGAATTCCATTGAATCCTCTGCAATATGCATCACGATATCTGTTCCTCTCGTTTCTTTTTCAATTTCTTCTAGCGTGTATTCCGGAGTTCCATCCGAAGTCCATTTTACAGCTTTAGAACCTTCTTTGAACGAAAGTGTTTTTATTTCCACTTGGCTCGAAACCATAAAAGAAGAATAGAATCCAAGACCAAAATGACCAATCATTGCTGCTGCTCCTTCAGTGTCTTTGTATTTTTGAACAAATTCTTCGGCTCCCGAAAATGCAATTTGATTGATGTATTTGTCCACTTCCTCGCCAGTCATTCCTATTCCGTTGTCACGAATCGTAATTGTTTTTCCTTCCTTGTCTAGGATTACTTCTACTTGTAATTCGCCCACTTCTCCTTTGAATTCTCCTAAGGAAGAAAGCGTTTTTAGTTTTTGTGAAGCATCCACAGCGTTGGACACTAATTCTCTCAAAAATATTTCCGTATCAGAGTATAAAAACTTCTTAATGATTGGAAATATATTTTCCGTTTGTACATTAATTTTTCCTGTTGCCATAATTATATTAAATTTTTCAAGACTAGCTCAAAATCAATACCAGCAGAAAAAATATGTCATTTTATGTTGTTTTCGTCAGAAAACAAGAGGGTTCGGTGACAAAAAGACAGAAATGTCTTTGGTGTTAACTCAGATTTAATACTTCTTGCTTTGGATTTGAAAAAAAATAGCCAAAACGGTAATTCAATTTTAAAATCGGAGTAATTAACTTGTTTTAATTCTTAAATTTATCCCGAATAACTTTTAAGTTGATCGGGATTTTTATTTTATACCAATGAAGAAAACAAAGGCAATTTTAGATAATTTGAATTACCCACTTTTAAGTATTGTGTTTACTGCGACTGTCTTGTGCTTCAGTTTATTCTTTGCTATTCTTTTTTCAATACTTGAAATAGATGTGATGAACAATACGCAGTTTGATGAATTGACGCCCATTGCACTTTTCTTCGGAGCAGTAATTTTTGCTCCTATAATAGAGACACTTATTTTCCAATTTGCTGTTATCGAAATCGGATTAAGGGTCAGAGAAAATTGGACTGAATTAAAAATTCATTGGTTTATACCTGGATTATTATCGGCCCTTCTTTTTGGATTGGCCCACCAATACAATTGGAATTATACACTTGTTACTTTTTTAATGGGTGTAATTTTGGCTGTGATGTATTACTACACAAGAAAGCGATTTGGAGTTTCTCTGGCTTTTTTGATGTGTGTTTTGGTCCATGGTTTCAATAATCTAGTTGCTTTCTTCTTTCAAATATCTTCGTAAATTTACGCATAAAAGCCTTGTAAAGTGAAAGAGAAGAAAATAGAGATTGATGAAATAGGGGAGGTGACATTTGTGAAAAGCAAGCGCGCAAAATTTGCAAGAATCACGATAAAACCAGGCGGTGTTGTTCGAGTTTCTGTTCCTGCTTTGATGCCAATTCAGTATGCCAAAAAATTTGTGGTAGAAAAGAAAACTTGGATTTTAAAACACATTGAAGAGCAAAACGCGAAGTCTTTTCAGTTGGTTTTTGATGAGAATACAGAGTATAGAACTCACTCACACAAATTAGAAATTTACAGGGTAGACTCGAGTAGGTTGCAGTCGAAAATATCGAGTTCACGAATTCAAATTTTGGTTCCCAAATTCATTGATATTTACAAAAGTGAAGTGCAAGAGTTTATTCAGAGTTCTATTATAGAAACTTGGAGAAAAGAAGCAAAGGCTATATTGCCACAAAGAACCAAAGAATTGGCTCAAAAGTATGACTTAGATTATGTGTCGGTAACTATCAGAAATACAAAATCTCGATGGGGAAGTTGTTCGTTTCACAACAAAATTAATTTGTCTTTACACCTCATGAAATTACCTTCTCATTTGCAGGATTATGTAATTCTTCATGAATTGGCACACACTCAACACAAACACCATCAACCTCTTTTTTGGCAATTTTTAGATACACTTACCAATGGAAAAGCTAAAATTCTGGACAGAGAACTCAAACTTTTTAGTACTCGGGGTTTTTAGTACTCCTCAATAGGCTCTGGTAGAAATTCTAATTGTAAGTTGTAAGAATCAGCAAATACTTGTTGTGCATTGATGAAATTTTCTTCCGCCAGACCAATTAAACTATCAGCAACATAAGCAATTGATTCAGTTTCGTTGTACCGCTCATCCGTTTGCTCCTCAATAGGCAGAAGCAAGAAATTTGCCATTGTTGTGTATTCATTTTCAACTCCATTTCGGTAAGCGTTAAGCACTGCCAAAATACTGTTTTTAAATTCTTCAGATTCTCCAAAGCCTCCAATTTCGTTCACTTTAGTGATGCTCGAATCAATAGATTCAATCACTTCTTTTCTTTTTTCGTGAACCATTGTGTAGTCTATAGAATCAACAATAGTTATTAAGTCAATGAATTCATTGATCTTATCTGCAACTTTTTCTTGTTCTTCTACAAGAGCATTGTTGTAGTCAATTGCTTTGTTTTGTTCTATAACTGTGCACGACATCAATAAAGAAGCAGCGATAAAAAAAAGTAGTTTTTTCATGGTTTTATTTGTTTACAATTTCTCCAGAAGTTTCTAAATCCCAAGTTCCCTCCGTGATAGATTTTCCATTTTTGAAATAGAAATTTCCAGCTTTGGTTTTTTTATGAATATAGTCGTCACCTTTATTGCCGGTCACTACAACTCTTCTTGTGGTGATAGAAGTGATTTCTCCAAATTCATTCTTTTTTTGATAGACCTTTTGAGTAACTCCTACGGGAAATATAAGAGCTAATTTGTCTTTGTTTCCTGCAGATTTAGGGACTGATTTTTCTTCGTCAATAGTATTGATGGCAGCACTTTTGGCAAGAGAAATATCTTTGCTTTTTAATATAGCTTCTTTTTCGGCTTCGGCTTTTTTCTCAATAAATTTCCTTAACTCCTCCGCTTTTTCGTTAGCTCCATCGTTTTGTTTCTTAGCTTCTTCATCTTTTTGAGCTCTTAATTTTTCAAATTCATTGGTCGTAGCTAAAATTTTATCCGAACTTCTTTGCTGAATACCTTCTTGACTTTCGGCTAGGTTGTCTTCTATTGCAAGAAACTCAGTGGTGTTTTCCGAAGCTTTTTCTTGCGCTTTCTTGTTCGATTCATTTTTAATCTCTTCCACTTTTTCAAATGAAGAAGTCACAGATCGTTGGCTCAAAATTTCTTTAGATTGAATTTCTTTTGAAATTTCATTTTGCTCGTCTTCATATTTTTTATAAGCTTCGGTAGATGCAAGAACATCTTGATTTTCATTGTAAGTATTGGTTATCCTTTTTTCTTCTAGCAAAGCCAATTCTTCCATGTTCATTTCAATCCTTTCATCTATTTTTTCTGTAGCAGCTTCATTTTCTTTTGCTTTTTTATCAATATAATCTTCGTAAACATGTTGATTTTTAAGAATGTTGTTTTGGCCTTTTTCAGCACTTTTTCTAATCAATTGGTTAGTTTCTTCCAAGTAATCGATTTCTGCCTTCAAACTCAGTTTTTCTTTTTCTGAAAGCTGAGTACTTTGGTTGTTCATTTTTTCCTTGAGTATTTCCAAGGTTGCATCGCGTTGTCTGTATTTAGTTCCATTCAGTTCAAAATCTGCTCCAAACTTTGTTTTCAATTCTTCTATTTGAACATAAGTTTCATAAGTCTCTTGAGTGTTTTCTACACCATTAATTTTTGATAATTCTGATTCCGAGTCCAAATATTTGTTGTATTCAGAAATCGTAACCTCATTTCTTTTTTTGAGCTCGGCTTTCTCCTTTCCAATTTCTAATTTAAGCTTTTCTATCTCATCCGAATTAGCTTGAGACTTTTGTTTATCCTCTAGCAAGTCTTCTTTTTCTTGAATTTTAGATGCATCCAAAAACAAACTCACAGAAGTAATATTTCCATGTCTTGCATAGTCATTCACTCCCAGTTCACGGTTAATTTTATCTTTCAGCGTTTCAAATTGAGAGTAGGTAAATAGAGCCAAATTTTCATCTTTCAGACCTTGTTTTTTGTTCTCATAATTTGTAGAGTCAATATACTCCATGAGGTTCATGTATTCTCTCAGGTCAGAATTGTCCTCAATTTTAGTCAACAAAAAACTTCCGTCTTTTCCGGTCATGTCAACTTCTGTCCCGTACATTTCGGCATCAATATTGAAATAATCGTCTGTTGATGTGATAGCGTTTCTTTCTGATTCACTCATGTTAGCCAATATTACATTGATAGCCTCAATACGTCCTTTAGGATAGGATTCGTTGGGCTTCAAAGAAAGTGCAGAGTTGTAAGTGTTTTTTGCACCTCTGTAATCACCCTTGTCAAATTGTTCGTCTGCTCGCGAAATAAAGGATAAGTATTGTTTTTCTTTCTCAATATTTCTGAGGTTCTCAGCCTGTTTTTTAGCAGCCTCAGCCGCGTCTTTTTTAGCTTGTTCTGCAGCTAATAGCTCTTTTTCTCTTGCTAATCTTTGTGCTTCTTGCGCTTTCCTTTTTTCCTCTTCGGCATTTTGCCTTTGCAATTCTTCTTGCCTTTTTCTTTCCTGCTCGGCTTCCAGTTTCGCTTTTTCCTCTTGAGCTTTTCTTGCTAATTCTTCGGCTTGTTTTGCTTTAGCTGCTTCTCTTGCTGCAGCTTCAGCTTCCAGTTTCGCTTTTTCCTCAGCATCCTTTCTAGCTTGCTCTTGCGCCAGTCTTTCTTGTTCTGCTTTTTCTTGTGCTTTCTTTTCCTCTTCAAGCTTTCTAGCCTCCTCTTCTCTTTTGGCTTTTTCAGCAGCCGCTTTTTCAGCTTCGGCTTGTTGTTGAGCTTTTCTATCTGCGGCTTCCTTTTTGGCCTTTTCTTCAGCCTCTTTCAATTTTGCTAATCTTTCAGCTTCTTGTGCGGCTAATTTTGCTTTTTCAGCTTCTAGCGCTGCTTTAGCTTTCGCTTCTTGTTGTTTTGCAAGGTTTGCTAATCGCTGCCTTTCTTCTTCTTGTTTTTTGGCTTCAGCCTCTTCTTTCGCTTTTTGTTCAGCAGCTTCCTTTTGCGCTTGCTCTTGTGCAAGTCTTTGCTCTTCTTTTTCTTTGGCTAGTTTAGCCAATCTTTCAGCTTCTAGCGCTGCTTTAGCTTCCGCTTCTTGTTTTGCTTTTTCTTCAGCAATTCGTTTCGCTTCGGCCTCTTCTTTTGCTGCTTTTTCAGCCGCTTCTTTCTCCGCTTTTTCTTTCGCTAGTTGAGCAAGTCTCTCAGCTTCTTCTGCCTTTTTTCTTGCCTCTTCAGCTTCCTCACGTGCTTTTATTCCTTCTTTTGCAAGATCAATTCCTATTTGTGGTTCAGTAGCAGTTTGCTTTAGTTCCTTTGCTTCTTCAAAGGCAATGATGGACTCTTCAAATTTGTCTGTTTTCAAAAGGTCATTTCCTTTATTCATAGCAGATTTATAATCCTCTTCAAGCTTTTTAATTTTGGCCAATGCGTTCTCCGCTTCCCTTATTTTGTTTTTAGGCTCTATAGCTTCTGGCTTTAGTTTCAAAGCATCTTCGTAACTTTGAATAGCTTGCGTGTAATTAGCAGATGCTAGTTTTTCATCACCAGCTGTAAGTGCTGTTTGATAATCTTTCTCTAGTTTTTTAGCAGCAGCAATTGCCTCTTCTACTTCCGATATTTTTACTTGCGCTGAATTTTCATTGGGTTTTGTTCTTTGAGCTTCTTTGTATTTCAAAAGAGCATCTTCATAATTTTTTTGAGAAAACTGAGATTCACCTTCACTCATAAATTTGGCAAATGTTTCATCAATCAGTCTTAATTTTTCAATTTCGGCTTTGGCAAGTCCAATCTTTTCTTTTGGTAAATTTTCGTTTGGTTTTAGTTTAGAAGCTTCAGTAAATGAAAGAATGGATTTTTCGTATTCTTTCTTAGAAAAAAGCTCCTCTCCAGTTTTTATGCTAGCCAAGTATTCTTTTTCTATCTGTTCTTGCTTAGCAATTTCAGATTTAGCTTTTTCAATTTGCTCTTTAGGGAAAGTCTCTTCTTTTTTAAATAAAAGTGCTTGTTCGTAGGCTCCAATACTTTCTTTGTATTGTTTTTTATCAAAAAATCCATTGGCAATTTCAAGTTGAGCCTTGTAGTCGGCTTCCAGTTTTTTGAGTTCAGCTATTTTTAATTTAGCTTTTTCAATTTGCTGTGCTGGTTTCGATTCGTTAGGCTTAATTTCAAGAGCCTTTTTGTATTCTAAAACTGCCTCTTCATATTTCTCTTCTCCGTAAAGTTTGTCAGCTGATGCAATGAATTTGTTGTATTCAGCCTCTTCCTTTTTTATTTTTTCAAGTATAAGATCAATTTCTTTTATCTTTTCTTTTGGCAAAGTTTCTCCTGGCAAAAATTGACTAGCTTTATCGAATGTTGCTTTCGCTTTTTCATATTCTTTGGCCGACAAAAGACCATTAGCAGTTATCATTGTTTGGTCATAGTCAGCCTTGTTTTTAGCTAAATCGGCAACAATTTTCTCTACTTCTTTAATTCTTTTGGCAGGATCTTTCTCTTTTGGTTTTGCTATCTGCGCTTCATTAAATAGGGCAATTGCTGCCGGATAATTTTCTGAACTCACTTTGATTTCAGCTCTTTTCATCAATTCAATATAGATCTTGTTTGCCTTTTCATTTTCAAGGTTTTCAATCTTTTTATCAAGTTCATCAAGCTTTATCTGAGGTTCTTTATTTTTAGGCAAAACTCTTTGAGCGGCTTCGTATTTTTCTCGTGCATTCTCAAATTTAAGTAGTTGAACTAATTCGTCTCCTTCCTTCAAAAGTTGTTTCATTTTCTCCTGAAGTTCCTTTTCTTTTAAAATATCTTTGTAGGCAAATTCGGCATCTACTAGCTTTTCAGTAAGAGGTTCATCGTCCTTGATGTCGAGTGCAGCTTTCCAGTCTTTAATTGCCTTCCCATAATCTTTCTTTAACATGGCTTGTTCACCAGATTTTTTTAACTCCTGAAATCTTTTTTGTTTTTCCTTTTCATTACTAGTTAATTGTTTGAAATAATCTTTTATTTCATCTTTTCTTTGGTCTATGTAATTAAAGTCTTCTGATAATTGTCCAGTAGTAGGATCAATTTTGAATTTTTCAATAGGTGTATTTTCAATTATACCATAATCAACTCCATTTTGCTTGGTTACAAGCTCTACTTTTATTGGGATTATAATTTCTAAAGGCACATCTTCTTCATGGTATCCTTCTTTACTATTGATTTCTATGGTATTAGTTGTCAATCCGTCTTTAGAAACAATTATTTTATAGACATATCCATAATAATCGGAATATGAATTAATTTCACCTGAGGCATTGGTGGTTGCTGAAAGTACCTCTTTGCCATTTCTTAAAATCTTAACTGTAGCTCCTGAAATGCTTTTACCTGATTCATCTTTCACCTTTCCCTCAAAAATCATCATAGGGTCATCCTGACAGTAACCAAGCGAGTTAAGCAAGACCATGCCTAGAACAAGTAATAGTCTTGGAACGTGAAATAGGTATATTTGGATTACTTTCATTATTCAACAGCTCTTTTTGCTTCAGTTTGTTTTAGAAACTTCATAGAAGTGTTAAAAATACAAATTTTACTGAGTTTATTGAGTTTTACTTGGTTAGAATTAGAGCAAAAAAAAACGCCTCTTACTTTTGTAAGAGGCGTTTTAGAATTTTAGAATCTTGATTTATTTTTGAATCAATAGTTTTTTAGTAATGTACATGTTATCAGAAGAAACTCTGACTAAGTAAAGTCCTTTGCTGAAGTTGTTCACATCCATTATTACTTGCTCTTTCGCATTATCTATTGATTTAGATTCAACAACTTGTCCAATTGAATTTAATATTTCAAGAGTCAATTTACCGCTGTTCAATTTATCAAAGATTTCGATAGTAACAAAGTTAGTAGCCGGGTTAGGGTATAAGTTAACATTTAAGTCACTTGTTAATTCATCTAATCCAGTACAGTCATTGAAGGTGATGTTTACGGTATCTCTTGCAGTACAAGCTGATGAGGCTTGAGTAACAGTTAATACGTAATCTACACTACCAGATCCAACAACAGCACCAGTAACATTTAAAATGTTAGTAGTTCCAGCGTTACTCCATGAATAAGAATCATAAGCATTTGAAGCAAAGATTGTAACTCCTCCATCTAAACAAGAAATGACATCATTCCCCAGGTTAAGAGCTGGTGATACAGTTCTTGTAGTAATAATATGTGTTGTAATTGTATCACATCCGGTAGAAGAACCTCCTGCTACCGTATCGTTGAAGGTTGTTGCAGAATAATACCAATTACCGAGTACTTGTATACTATCTCCAATACAGAAATTGTAGGAAGCAGTTCCAGTTGCTACTGGATAGAATGATAGAACGGTATTTACTGTACTATCACATCCTTTTGATGTCAAGAACATATCTGTATAAGTTCCAGCAGTTGTGTATAGTGATGGTCCAACTCTGTATGATGCGCCTGGACAAATTACTACGACATCTGTTTGTGTTGTAGAGTAATTCACTGTTAAGTTTATAGTTAAAGCACTATCACATCCTGACGTGTTAGTAATTGTATCAAGGTATGTTCCAGTTGTGTTAAAAACTTTTCCACTAGGTGAAGTATAAGAATCACAAACTGTAACTGCCATTGTTCTATAAGAAATGTAGTTTACTGTTAAGTTAAATGTCATAACACTATCACAGCCAATTGCATTAGGAATTGTATCCATATACGTCCCAGTAGTGTTCCAAACTTTTCCGGAAGGACTAACTAAACTATCACAAACAGTTGTTGTAATTGTTTCAAATGACTTGTAATTAATCGTTAAGTCAAGAGTAAAGATACTATCACAACTTCCGTTGTTTACTGTGTCTCTGTCCATTGTAGAAGTTGTGTAAGTTCTTCCTCTCCACATGTATGTATCACAAGAAGTTACAACTAATGGTATCGTAATTTCAGATGTTGTAGTTATATTGAAAATCATTAAACTATCACATCCTAGAGAGTTAGTTATTGTATCTAGATACGTACCTGACGTTGTCCATACTTTTCCACTTGGGCTTGTGTAGTCACCACAATAGGTAAATGTGAAAGAGGCATTTGTAGTATCTATACTTATGTCATAAGTTCTGAAGATACTGTCATATACAACTGGTCCAGTTGCCACTAATGTATCATAAAATCTTCCAGTCGATGTTAACCATCTACCGCTAAATGCTGCTTGAACAGAATCACATGCGTTCGCTACAATTGTATCGTAAGTTTGGTTTAAAACTGTAATGAATGCAGTATCAGTATAGGTTCCACAGGGTGTGATATATGACGCTTCATAAGCATAAGTCCCATTAGTCATATATGGTCCAACAACAATTTCTGGAGTTGTATCAACAACTGTCGATGTATTGATAAGCGTCCATGTTAATCCAGCCACACTTGAAGGTGATGGTGCAGTTACACCAGCATTAAGAACGTTCGGATCTTGCAATGGAGTAGTAGAAAGTACCCAGTTTGAACCAGTATTGTTATCAGGACTAGTTAATCTAATACCCCATGTACTTGCCGCATGTGACAATGGAGAAGACCAATCGGCTGCTGTAACACCTGCAGCTGCAGGGAATGTTCCGTAATTATAATATCCCACAGCATCGATTATGTTTCCAGAAGCATCTCTTAATATTTTCCCAGAAGTAGTACTAGAACCATTAGATCCAGTGTAGCTCCCATTCCCTAAATAAATAAAATTAGTAGGGTCATTAGTTTGAGATCCAACTTGACTTGAAGCAATAATTGCTGTACCATTTGGACTAAGAACCGTTCCTGTAGGAAAGGTATATGAACTTTGTAGTCCAATTGTTGTCCATTGTTCAAATGTAACACCGGCTAGGTCCGAATTAGGAACCCCTGTAATTTCAATGTAATCATCAGTGACTAGCCAAGATGGCCTTCCACCAGCTGGTCTTCCATTTGTTGCTCCGGCAAATTGGCAAATTTCTGTAATAAAGAATGCACCACCTGGATAGAAAGGTGATTGTGTCGATATTTTTACAGAATCTGTAAAGTTATTAATTGTGTCAAATGTAGGGTCAACTTTAATAAGTGGTTTTACTTCACTTGCATCAGTAACGATCAATGTATCATTAATATCCAGAATATTATATAAAGCAAAGTCGATGTATGCATTCAATGAATATTTACCTGGAACTGACATATTAACATTTGTATAGATATAGTCTTTAGTTTGGTTAACTAGAATAGAATCGGATGTTAACACAATAGAATCTATTGTATTCACTGGTCCTGTAATTTCCAAATAAATAGTTACTGGATTTACAGAAAAATCAACCGTTGATCCAAATAAGTTTCTCATACTTAAAAATGCAGTATCAGCTGTACCGTAACATTTATCTACTTGCGCTAGACCTCCATTAAGTAAGGATAAATCACCACCGGTAGGTATAAATTCAACAACTCCCATATCTGGTGCAGTAGTACTTCTTAACGCACCATCTATGTCATTGGTAACAGAAGTTAATGGTGTTCCCAAGTTGTCAACTACATTAGAGTAAGGTGTATATCCGGGAGCCACAATTATAGGATTTGCCGAAATTGAATTACTATCTCCTAATGTTGCAGTTCGCCAATTTGCTAAAGTAGTTTGATTACCACCCCAGTAACCTACATGGCTATTTACAGCAGAAGCGCTTCCTTTATAAATATTGTTGTAGTCAGAAGTCATACTAGTAGATGTGCTAGAGACATAAATACCATGCTTAGTCCCTGTCCCGCTTCCATAGATACTAATCATATTATTTTTAAGATCATGATTGTTTGGTGCGCCCGAAAAGAACATACCTCTTTTGGTACTAGATGAACCAGTGGTATTCAAACTGATTGTATTGTGATACAGATTAATAAAATTTCTTGTTCCTGTAAGGTAAAAAGCATATGTAGTTCCTGTATTGTCCAGATCGTAGATAGCATTGTTCGAAATGTTAAATTCATTTCCTAAGCTATTAGATGACTGACTCAAGTATAAAGAATAATTAGTTGCACCTCTCAGATTGTGTATTTTGTTATTTAGAATAGATGATTCAGTAACATAATAGCAGTACAATGCATACATGGAAGATATAGTACTTCTGTTAGCACGACTAATATCATTTCCATCTACCAACATGTCAGTACCATAGTATAGTCTTATACCATAGTAGTACTGATCTTCTAAAATGTTGTTTGTAATTTTCCACCCAGTGGAATAGTTTGAAGTGGACGTACCGTAGTTAACAATACCCCAATAAGATCCTTTTATTGTATTGCTATCAACTGTAATGTTGTTTGCATTATTACCGGATGAAGAGGCGCTCGTTGTTGTATTCGATGCACAAATTCCACAGGAAGCAGAAGTTGTGTAACCGTCTCCTACATCGATAGTATTGTTTTTTATTGTTATGCTATCACATGCATTTCTCATCATGATTCCAAACATTGCTGTGTTTGGTGTTTCGTTAACAAAGTTAAAGTTATTAACTGTAAAATGAGTAATTCCAT
>JAHEIE010000085.1 GCA_024639505.1 Crocinitomicaceae bacterium | reverse complement strand
TCGAACCTTTTTTCCTTTATCTTCTTCTATTGCCAGTTCTTGGCGGTGCGTTGTTATTTCCTTGTTTCATAATAAACTGATCAAGTTGTCTTTTGTAAGAATTGAAAGTCAAACGATTTCGAACCAGAAAGTAGTTTTGTGTATCTACCGTGCTCCTGTATGCTCTTTTTGCAAGAGTTAGTTTGTAACTATCAAAACTCATTAAGTCCATCAACTGAGAAATTTGTTGAGCAGTGAAATTGTTGTTGCTAGCTGCAACTTCCAATAACTGAATTTTGTTTCTGTCAAAGCTTTCGTTTCTCACAGCTCTTATTAGTTGAGCAAAGTTTTGAGGATGCATGGCTCTGTATGTTCCAAAGTTTCCATTTCTTGGTTTGTCTACAACTCTTCTTGTAATCAGTTGTCTTCCTCTCAGTTCTGTAAAAACCTTTGTATTGGGTTGTACTCTCAATATTCCGTTGTAAATCAATTGATCGCGGAATGCATTTTGGTTTCTTCCATTGTTTCTGTAGGTTCGTTTGAAGATTTGGATTCCATTTCTTCCGGCTCTCACCTTATTTATTTTGAAATCGCGTTCAGATTCAATGGTAGTTCCATCTTCAAGTACAACTATGTATGTCTTGAAGGGTTGCTCCATTACGTCAATAAATAATGTACTGTTTTGCTGAAATGCTTTTCCGTTTACCATCAGAAAAGTCAAAAGGGCTGTAAATAGTATTTTCGCTTTCATGGTATTTGTTTTTTGTTCCTCAAAAATAGGAACTGATTTATATTGGTTCAATAAGTTCAATTTCCGTGCCAAAAAAAATCTACTAAGGTGTTCTGAGATATAATATGTATCTTTACTTTTATAAAAAAAAAGAAAACAAGAGTGTTTAATTACCGACTATTTTATAAACTGTATTATGCCATTTTTTTGCTCCTTGCGATTGTGTTCACGGGAGTTTTGGGTTACATGATTATTGAAGGGATGTCCTTTTTTGATGCCTTTTATATGACAATTATTACGGTGTCAACAGTTGGTTTTAACGAGGTAGGAACTCTCCGTCCTGAGGGTAAAATGTTCACTGTGGTACTTATAGTTTTGAGTTTTGGAACATTTGCTTATGCTTTGTCTTCCATTTCAAAATATTTACTGGAAGGCGAATACAGAATTTATTTTAAAGATTATCAAATGAATAAAGAAGTAGAAAAATTAGAAGGTCATGTAATTGTATGTGGATATGGAAGAGTAGGAACTCAGGCAGTGTGTGAATTAAAAGCTCACGACAAAAAATATGTGATCATAGAGCAGAGTAACGACTTGTTAGATTCTTTTAGAGCTACTAAAGAGCATCTTTTTATTGAAGGAAACGCCACCTCTGACGAAATTCTTGAAAAGGCTCAGATAAAGACTGCTCAGGCTCTCATTACTACATTGCCTTCAGATGCTGATAACTTGTTTGTGGTTTTGTCGGCAAAGGAGATTAATCCTAAATTGAAAATTATTAGTAGGGCATCTCAGAACTCAACGGTAAAAAAACTGAAAATTGCTGGTGCGAGTAATGTGATAATGCCCGATTCATTGGGAGGAGCTCATATGGCTTCGTTGGTTATTACTCCGGATGTGATAGAGTTTTTGGATCACATAACCATTCAGGGTGAATCACAAATAAACTTAGAAGAAATTACCTTCGAAAATATTCCTGAGAATTACAAAAACAAAACCATTTCGGTTATAGCAGGTGATTTCAACACAGGTTGCAACATCGTGGGATTCAAAACTCCAGAAGGGGAGTTTATCATAAATCCGAGGCCCGATATTAAATTAGTGCCAGGGTCAAAATTATTTGTTTTGGGTAAGCCCGAGCAAATTAAAGAGATTAATAAAATATTTGGAATAGAGCATGGGTAAGAAATCAATTTTGGTAACGGGTGCAAATGGCTTGTTGGGACAGAAAATAGTAAATCAGTTAAAGGGTAGAAAAGATGTTGAGCTGATTGCAACTTCAAAAGGTGAAAACAGACGATTGATCCAAGATTTTAACTATGTATCTCTAGATATTACTTCCGCAAAGGAAGTGGCAGAAATAATGAAAGAGTACAAGCCCGATGTTGTTATTAATACGGCAGCAATGACCAATGTGGATGCCTGTGAGGACAATCAGGATAAATGTTGGGATATCAATGTAAATGCCGTGGATTACTTATTGAAAGAATCAATTAGGTATGATTCGCATTTAATTCATCTTTCTACAGATTTTGTGTTTGATGGAGAAGATGGTCCTTACAGCGAATCAGACGAGCCAAATCCTTTGAGTTGTTATGCTAAATCCAAGCTGGCTTCGGAGGAATTGATAATGAATAGCGGATACGAAAATACTGCTGTCGCTCGAACCATTATTGTATTTGGAACAGGGGATAACTTGAGCCGAGGGAATCTAATTTTATGGGCAAAAGGAGCTCTTGAAAAACAGTCGCCAATCAACGTTGTGGACGATCAGTTTAGAGCGCCTACTCTTGCCGAAGATTTAGCAAAAGGCTGTATTCTTATCGCGGATAAAAATGCCAAAGGGATTTATCATTTATCCGGTCCCGATACCATGAGTATTCTCGAAATAGTAAAACGTATAGGTTTGTTTTATAATTTATCAACAGATTGTGTGACTGCGATAAAAACTGGGACACTAAATCAAACAGCCGCAAGACCACCAAAAACAGGTTTTGTAATCGAAAAAGCCAAAAATGAATTGGGTTATCATCCTCTAGGTTTGGAAGAAGCACTTACTTTTCTGGCTGATCAGATTTAATATATTTGGCAAGCGTTACCACTTTTTCTATATTTGAACTTCATCAAAAAAATAATGTATGTTCAAAAAATATCTAACGCTACTTTTTATCTCAATTCCATTCTTATTTATAGCTCAAGACCAAGGCCTTGCGGTGGATGATAGCAAAGAAGTTTTAACAGAGATGTCTTCTTCAGTTGCTGCAGCAACCGAAACAGCAAAAGAACTTGGATTGGATGAAAAAATTGACAAAACATTTGGTGAATACACAGGATGGTTCGTTGAAGGTATTTTTTATGAAATTCCTTTTAGCGATTCGCTAAAAGTACCTTGGGTTCTTATCGTCCTTATTTTTGGAGCTCTATATTTTACTTTGTATTTCAAGTTTATTAATGTGAGAGGTTTCAAAACTTCAATAAATATTGTGAGAGGAAAGTATGATGATTTAGAAGAAAATCAAGAAGTAAAATCATCTAATCTTTTCCCAAGTTCGAAAGGCGATGATGATTCTATGGATAATCCTGATACGATAAGAGTTGAAGGAGATCATCACGGTGAGGTTTCTCACTTTCAGGCGTTAACGGCAGCATTGTCAGCGACAGTTGGTTTAGGGAATATAGCAGGAGTTGCTGTGGCACTTTCATTGGGTGGTCCTGGGGCTACTTTCTGGATGATTTTAGCAGGATTGCTAGGAATGTCTTCTAAGTTTATTGAATGTACATTAGGAGTAAAATATAGAGAGATTGGAGCCGATGGAACTGTGTATGGAGGTCCGATGTATTATTTGAAAAAAGGAATTTCTGGGCCAGTAGGAAAGGTGCTTGCAGTTTTGTTTGCAATCATGTGTATTGGAGGTTCTTTTGGCGGAGGAAACATGTTTCAAGTAAATCAAGCTTTTGAAATGGTTCAGTCTGTTACAGGAGGAGAAAACAGTGTTTTGGCAGGATACGGAGCAGTTTTTGGTTTAGTTATGTCTGTTTTGGTAGGTATTGTGATTATTGGAGGAATCAAAAAAATTGCCAAGGTGACGGACAAAATTGTGCCGTTTATGGTTGGGATTTACGCACTTGCAGTAATTGCTGTTCTTTTCATGAATTTTGAATTTATCCCAGAGGCATTCGGTCAAATAATTGGCGGAGCTTTTGGATGGGATTCAATCGCTGGAGGAGCAATCGGAGTTGTATTGGTTCAAGGATTTAAGAGGGCAGCTTTTTCAAATGAAGCTGGGATTGGTTCTGCTTCCATAGCGCATTCTGCAGTAAAAACAAAAAACCCATCAAGCGAAGGATTAGTTGCTTTGCTAGAGCCATTTATCGATACGGTAATTGTATGTACAATGACTTCTTTGGTTTTAGTTATTTCTAATATTCGAGGAAATGTATTTGAATACGGAGTAAAAGTGACCAAAGGTGTTGAGGTAACTTCTGATGCATTTGCACAATCACTATCGTGGTTTCCTTATGTATTAACTGTCGCAGTTGTGTTGTTCGCATTTTCTTCTATGATTTCTTGGTCTTATTACGGATATCAAGCTTGGTCTTTCCTTTTTGGAAGGAGTAAATTAGTAGGAAATACTTACAAGATATTATTCTGTTTGTTTGTAATTGTTGGAGCTGCTTCAAGTTTAGGTTCGGTAATTGATTTTTCAGATGCAATGATATTTGCAATGTTGGTTCCTAACATGATTGGATTGGTTATATTGGCTCCAAAGGTGCGAGATGAACTTAAGAAATACATGGGTAAGATAAAAGCCATGAAAGCATAAAACTGAATGATTGGAGTAGATTTACCTCCCAATGACTTTGTGTTATTTGGGTTTGACCTGACAGATCCTACTGACTTTGTCTATGATCTTATCATGGGAATTCTTGGTTTGTTTTTTGCATACAAATTGCGAGCTCTTAAGAATAACAATAAATTTTCGCTTGCCTGGTTTCGCTTTTTCTTAGTTTATGGATTGGCGACTTTCTTTTCGGCATTCGGACATTTGTTTTATAATTACTATCAATATTACGGTAAGCTTCTAGGATGGCTTTTAGTTCCTTTTGCAATTTACTGGATAGAAATTGCGATGCTGGAGGCTCATTGGAATTCGAAATTGATACAGAAGGGGAAAAGATTGTACAAGATGAAGTTGCTTTTAGTTTACTTGGTTTTCGTGGTTATTTGGACTTTGGTTGATGTCCTAGCCAAACCCTCTTTGTTGTTTCTTCCCATTGCAATCAATTCAATTTTAGGTCTGTTAATTGGGGTAGGTATATTTAGTTATCAATTCAAAAATAAGTTGTCGGCTAGTTTTGCAAGTATTTTCATAGGTATAGCCGTTATTTTTCCCTCAGCTTTTGTTTTTATTTTTAAAATAAATTTGCATCAATGGTTTTCAAAAAATGACTTTTCTCATTTGTTGATGATTGTAGGTCTTATTTTCTTTTACAAAGGCGTGAGCAAAATTTTAAAGGAAGATTTAGCCTTTTTAAAAGCTTAGTTTTTCTCATTCTTGGAATTTCAGTTTCTATGATGTAAATTAAAGAATGAATTTCTTTGATAAATATTTCGTTTTTAGTCATTCCGAGAAAAGAGGGATTCTTCTTTTTCTGATTCTTATATTATTGCTTTGTTTTATTTATTGGTGTATTCCTCGTTATTTCGTTCCAGAACCCACTGACTATTCTGCTGCTATAGCAAAAATGGAACAAGCGCACATTGCTCATGAAAAAGAAACCGAATCGAAGCGGTTTTTGTTTGATCCCAATACGATTTCGAAAGATAGTCTTATGCTTTTGGGTTTTTCTTCCAAACAAGCTTGGAATCTTATCAATTTCAGAACTAAAGTAAAAGCGTTTACTTCCAAAAAGGAATTGAAAAAATTATACGCCATGACAGATTCGTTGTTTGAGTCCGTAGCCCCATTAATTCAATTGGATAATTCAAATAAAAGCGAGCCCAAATCGGATATAAAACAGAAGGATGTAGAAAGAAAGTTGTTTTCTTTTGATCCAAACACGCTTCCACTGGACTCATTGAAATTGCTTGGGTTAAGTGCCAAAACTGCCCAGACTTTAATTCGGTTTCGTGAAAAATCAGGAGGGTTTCGGTCAAAATCAGATTTGTGGAAAGTATATGGGTTAAAGGATTCTCAAATTGAGGAATTGGAGTCTTATGTTGTAATCAAGGAACAATCGAAAGTTTATGAAGAGAAAGAAATTCAAGTGAAAAACATCGATTTGAATAAGGCGAGCAAAGCAGAGCTGATGGCAGCCAAGGGGATTGGGAATGCTTTCTCCGACAGAATTATAGATTACAGAAACAGAATAGGAGGTTTTGTTTCAACAAGTCAACTTCAAGAGGTGTTCGGAATAGACCAGGAATGGCTGGAGAAATATGAAGGGCAGTTTGCTGCAAACAAGGAAGATATTCAAAGGATTAAAATCAATTCAGTTACTTTTAAAGAGCTGCTTAGTCACCCCTATTTTTCTTATTCACAAACACAATTAATTATCAATTATCGAGCGCAGCACGGTGATTTTAACTCTCTGGAACAAATTCGAGAAAATAACTTGATAAAGCCTAAACATTATCGTAAAATTGTACCCTACTTAACGATACAATAAAACGTGAATCTTTCAGAAAAAATAAAGCAAACGGTGCGAAACGTACCTGATTTTCCAAAACCAGGAATAAACTTCAAGGATATCTCGCCTGTTGTAGAAAATCCAGAGTTATCTAAAGAGATAGTGAAAGAGTTTGCAAACCTTTTGAGAGGCAAAGGAATTGATGCAATTGTGGGAGTAGAAAGCAGAGGATTTATTTACGGGATGCCACTGGCTTTGGAATTAAATATTCCTTTTGTCTTGGTTCGTAAAGTTGGAAAATTACCTTTTGATACCGTTCAATATTCATACGATTTGGAATACGGAAGTGCAACAGTAGAAATGCATGTTGATTCAATAAAACCAGGTTGGAATGTATTCATTCACGATGATTTACTGGCTACTGGCGGAACAGCAATTGCCGCATCAGAATTGGTAAAAAAACAATGCGGAAAAGTTGCAGGATATGGATTTTTGATTGAACTAAGTTTCTTAAATGGAACCGAAAAATTGAAACAATATTCAGACAATATAATTAATTTAGTGACCTATTAAATAAGAAGATAGACTATGAATTTCACAGAAAGTGACAACCAGAAAATGGTGAGAGACATGGCAAGAGATTTTGCCGAAAAAGAAATACGTCCACATTTTATGGAATGGGATGAATCCCAAGAATTTCCTGTGCCTTTGTTCAAGAAGTTAGGGGAATTAGGATTGATGGGGATTTTTATTCCTGAAGAATATGGAGGTTCTGGAATGAATTACCATGATTACATCACTGCGATAGTTGAGATTTCTAAGGTATGTGGTTCTATTGGTCTTTCTGTAGCGGCACACAATTCATTGTGTACGGGTCATATTTATTATAACGGAAGTGAGGAGCAAAAGAAAAAATATTTACCAAAATTGGCGTCTGCTGAATGGATTGGTGCTTGGGGACTGACAGAAACAGGAACAGGTTCTGATGCTGGAGGAATGAATACAACAGCTGTAAAAGACGGAGATCATTGGATAATTAATGGTTCCAAGAATTTTATTACACACGGTAAATCGGGAGATGTAGCTGTTGTAATTGTGAGAACAGGAGAAAAAAGGGATTCGCACGGAATGAGTGCTTTCATCATCGAAAAAGGAATCGAAGGATTTTCTGCTGGTAAGAAAGAGAACAAACTAGGAATGAGAGCTTCTGAAACTACAGAGCTTATATTCAATAATTGTAGAGTTCACAAAGATCAAATGATTGGGGAAGAAGGTACAGGATTTATCCAGGCAATGAAAGTGCTAGATGGAGGAAGAATTTCTATCGGAGCTTTGTCTTTGGGTATTGCAAAAGGTGCTTACGAGGCAGCATTGAAATATTCGAAAGAAAGAGAACAATTTGGAAAACCAATTTCAGAATTTCAGGCTATTGCATTTAAATTAGCAGATATGGCTACTAAGATTGAAGCAGCTGATTTGTTGTTGGCGAAAGCAGCCGATTTAAAAAATAGAGGAGAAAAACTAGTTACAGAATCGGCAATGGCCAAGATGTATTCGTCCGAAATTGCTTGCGAAGTATGTAACGATGCAGTCCAAATTTTTGGAGGATATGGGTACACAAAAGACTTCCCTGTAGAGAAGTTTTATAGAGATGTGAAGTTGTGTACAATTGGCGAGGGAACAACCCAAATTCAGCAATTAGTTATCTCAAGAAACATTACCAAATAAAGAAAATTCATTTTTAGAAAAAAAAGTAAACAAATTGTAGTTAATAATGTTGTGAAACAAAAATGTTATATATACATTTGCAATCCAAATTAAACAGAAGATATGTTAGTAGTACAAGTAAAAGAAGGAGAAAACATTGAAAGAGCGTTAAAGCGTTACAAGAAGAAGTATGACAAAACTAAGGTGGTAAGACAACTTAGAGCGAGAAAAGAATACATCAAGCCTTCTGTTGCGAACAGAAAAACAAGAATGAAAGCTGCTTACATCGAAAATAAATTCAGAGACGAAAACTAAACTTTAGTTTTTATCTTCTCAATATTGAAAACCATTGACTTTGAATAAAGTTAATGGTTTTTTTATTGCCCATTTTTAGCCTAATTTTACTCTATGAATTACGTGTTTACTGGTCCAGAATCTTCGGGTAAAACTACTCTTGCGATCGCCATGTCCGAGAAGACAGGAGGAGAGTATGTTCCAGAATTTGCCAGAGAATACATTCAAAAACTAAACAGGCCATACGAACAAAAGGATTTGTTGCAGATAGCAAAAGAACAATTTCGATTGCATGAATTGGCAAAAAAAAGAGGAAGTAACTTATTGTTTGATACCGATTTGCTTACAATAAAAATATGGAGCGAAGAAAAATATAAGGATTGTGATCCTTGGATTTTAGCCAAATTGAATTCCAACAAAGATTTCATCTATGTTTTGTGTAAACCAGATTTTCCGTGGCAATTCGATCCTCAGAGGGAAAATCCCACAGACCAAGATAGATTGTTTGAAAGGTACGAAGACGAATTGAAAAAATTGCAGCTAAATTATGTGATTGCACAAGGCTCTTTAAAAGAGCGCTTGCAAATGCTTATTTCGTTTTAGCTTCCATCATTTTTTCAATGCATTTTTGTCCATCAATGGCAGCAGAAACAATTCCGCCAGCATAACCAGCTCCTTCGGCACAAGGATACAATCCTTTGATTTCTATATGCTCAAATGTGTCTTTGTTTCTTGGGATTCTTACCGGTGAAGAAGTTCTAGATTCTGGAGCATGAAGCACAGCATCATTCGTCAAAAATCCTTTCATTTTTTTCTCAAACTCCAAAAATGCCTTTCTAAGATTACGGATTACAAAATCAGGTAAAACTTCCTTTAATTCTACAGATGTTATTCCTGGAATATAACTCGAGCTAGGCAGGTCTAATGATTTTCTGTCTTGCATAAAATCTAACAAACGCTGTGCAGGAACTGCTTGTGTTTTTCCTGCAGCTTCCCAACATTTTTGTTCAATTTTTTCTTGAAATTTAAGTCCTTTCAGAGCTCCTTCATGAGAAAAATCACTGACATCACTTTCTTTTACTTCGGTTACAATTCCTGAGTTGGCAAAAGGATTGTTTCTTTTACTTGGTGACCATCCGTTTGTCACAACTTCGCCTGGCGCAGTTGCACATGGAGCTACTATTCCTCCCGGACACATGCAAAAAGAAAATACACCTCTTTCTTTTGTGTTGCAAACTAATTGATAAGAAGATGGAGGTAAAAATTCACCTCTGTCCTCAGTTTTGTATTGGATTTTATCAATCATATTTTGCGGGTGTTCTACACGAACTCCCAAAGCAAAAGGTTTGAATTCAATTGCAATTTTTTTACGATCCAATAAGTAGTAAATATCTCTCGCAGAATGCCCTGTTGCCAAGATTACTTTTTCGGCTTTAATTTTTCTAGTACCATTTATTTCTATTCCTTCAACAGCTCCATTCTTTATCAATAAGTCTGTCATTTTACTGTCGAATTGAACTTCGCCTCCTTGTGCAATGATTGCTTCACGCATTGCTAAAATAATTTGAGGTAATTTGTTGGTTCCAATGTGAGGATGCGCATCAGCAAGAATATCGACATCTGCACCAAAAGCTACCAGAGTTTCAAGAATCTTTTTCACATCTCCTCTCTTTTTTGATCGGGTATATAATTTTCCATCGGAATAAGTTCCGGCTCCACCTTCACCAAAACAATAATTTGATTCTGGATTTACAATGTGTTCTTTGTTTATCGCAGCCAAATCTCTTCTTCTGTTTTTAACATCTTTTCCTCTGTCTACAATAATTGGTTTAAGACCTAATTCCAAAGCTCTAATCCCTGCAAACAAACCAGCAGGACCAGCTCCAACAATGATTACTTGCTCTCCCAATTCTCCTTCATTAAAGTTAGGAGTGAATTCGCTTTTAGGTGCTTTTTCATCAATAAACACAGTCAATCGCAATCTATAGAAAGGTTTAGTTTTTCTCGCATCAATTGATCTTTTCAAAACTTTGATGTCTTGAATTCTTTCAATATTTATTTTGAGAGTGGATGCACTAATGCGCATTATATTCTCAATGTCATTTTTATGCGGGGCAAGGGTAATTTCTATTTCTTTTTGCATGGCTTAGTCATATGTTTTTGATTACTTTTGTAAGTAACAGAACAAAGGTAATTCTAATCTTTGCAAAAGAACACGAATTATCTACTTATTACAAAACAGAAACAGTATGTCACATCTTATAGCCCCTTCAATTTTAGCAGCAGATTTTGGAAACCTTCAATCCGAAGTAGAAATGGTGAACGAGAGCAAAGCTCAATGGTTTCATATCGATATTATGGATGGAGTATTTGTACCGAATATTTCTTTCGGTTTCCCTGTCCTAAAACAAATTCAAAAACATGCCAAAAAACCTTTGGATGTTCACTTAATGATTGTAAATCCAGATCAGTTTATTCAAAAATTTGCAGATTATGGGGCAGAAATTTTAACTGTCCACATCGAAGCTTGTGATCACCTTCACCGAACGGTTCAGGCAATTCATGCAGCTGGAATGAAAGCGGGTGTGGCGCTCAATCCTCATACCAATATTACTTTATTAGAAGATATTATTCAAGACATAGAGTTAGTTTGTTTGATGTCTGTAAATCCTGGTTTTGGTGGTCAAAAGTTTATTGAAAACACATACAATAAAGTAAAAAAACTGAAGAAGTTAATTACTGACTCTGGTTCAAAAGCCTTGATAGAAATTGACGGTGGTGTAAATGCCGAAACAGCTCCAAAACTATTGGCGGCAGGGGCAGATGTTTTGGTGGCAGGTAGCTATGTGTTTAGCGCAAATGATCCTAAAGCTACAATAGAAAAATTGGTTGATTTGTAATTCGATATTGTGAAATAGAAGTTAAAAGTATTTTATTTAACTTTACATGGTAAAATGCTAAGAAATATCTACATACTCAAAACAATTTCTTTGTTTTTGTCCTTTTGGATGCTCTTTGCTTCGGCAGGATTGTCCATAGATTTTCATTTTTGTGATGGCAAAATTGTGGATTGGAATATCACAGGAAGTGAGCTGATTTGTGAACACGCAAAACAAGAAATAGAGAAGAGCTCTTGCTGTAAAGCTTCTCATGATGTCATTGGAGATAAGGACAAAATCCCACAAATTGAAGATGGATGTTGTGATACTGGAGAAGCTGAGATGGTTATTAGTCAGGATTTTGACTTAAACCAAACAGAACTCGATATAGCCATTCCAATTCTATTTAGTTACTCTTTTCATTTGCCTGTAATTCAGTCCGAGAATGTCAAGGAGATTTGCGAACAGCAAAAGGAGTTTCCGTCTGTTTCCGTTTTAAAGAAACTGGCCAGTATTCAAACATTTGTTATATGATAATTAAGGTTTAAGCTCTTTTTTACAAGGGTTTTAGATAATTCGAAGAACTACAAACTTTAATATTAAAACAAATGAAATCAATAAAAATTTTAGGATTGATAGCGCTTTTATTCTTGGCGAATCAATCAATGGGACAAACTATTACCACTACTATTGACGTGGACGGAGTATGCGGAATGTGCGAAGAAAGAATAGAAAAAGCAGCAAAGCTCAAAGGAGTGTCTTCGGCTGAATGGGATGTGGATTCCCATATTTTGACTTTGGTTTACGATAGTTCAAAAGTGAAAGTGAGAGCAATTCATCAAGCGATTGCCAAAGTAGGGCATGACACAGAACTTATAAAAGCTACCCAAGAAGATTATGACAATATTCATGGTTGCTGCAAATACCGAGACGAAGAAGTTCAAGCTGCCCATCAAACTGAAGAACCTGAACTAAATGAATCAAATCAAGCTACAGCTCATCACGTAATTCTCAAAGGAACTGTATGGGAAATAAAAGATGGAGGAACGCGGATTCCAGTATTTAGCGCTAATGTATTTTGGTTGGAAACGATGAAAGGAATCACTACGGACGAGAATGGAAAATTTGAGATTGAGAAACACGCCAATGAATCGAAATTGATAGTGAGTTATGTGGGTGCAAACACAGATAGTCTTGAAATTACTGATGAATCGAACATAGAAATAGTACTGAGTAATAGTATTAAATTAAGAGGATTTACGGTAATTGAAAGAAGAAAAGGAATTGAGATTTCTAAACTTGATGTGATTAAAATGGAGGGGATAAACCGAAAAGAATTGGCAAAAGCGGCTTGCTGTAATCTTTCAGAAAGTTTTGAAACCAATCCATCGGTAGATGTTTCGTATACAGATGCTGTAACGGGAACTAAACAAATTCAGATGTTAGGTTTATCGGGTGCCAATATTCAAATAACAAAAGAATTATTGCCTGATATTCGAGGTTTTTCCTCTGTTTACGGAATGAATTTTGTCCCTGGTGATTGGATACAAAGTATACAATTGGCAAAAGGAGTAGGCTCAGTCATGAATGGCTATGAGAGTATTTCGGGTCAGATAAATGTAGAATTGAAAAAGCCTGAGGAATCCGAAAAATTCAATGTGAATTTGTATGCAAATCAAGGAGGAAGACAAGAATTTAATACCAATTTTAAATTCAAGTTGAACGACAAATGGTCTACTGGGTTTTTGCTTCATTCGAGTGTTAGAACATCAGAAAATGACGTGAATAAAGACGGATTTTTGGACATGCCGATGATGCAGAATTTTATTGGAATCAATCGATGGCAATACAGAGATGATTCGACAGGTTGGATGGGGCAGATAGGAATTGAAGTTGTAAGTTTGAGCAATACAGCTGGGCAAAAGGATTTTGATGTAGATCAAACCATAGACACACTGAATCCTTGGGGAGCTATAACTGATATCACCAGGTTAAGAGGTTGGTTTAAGACGGGAAAAGTATTCAAAGAAGATCCGGGCAAAAGTTTTGGGTTTCAGTTGACGGCCTCAGATTACAACCAGAATTCGTTGTTTGGAACCACGAGATACAAAGCTCGACAAACTTCTGGGTATGCTAATTTTATATTTCAAAATATTTTGGGTACAACCGATCATTCCTATTTTGTTGGAGCTTCAGTTCTGATGGATGATTATCGCGAATCTGTGGATACAAATTCTTACGATAGAGTTGAAGTGACTCCTGGAGTTTATGGAGAGTATTCGTATTCGGGAGGAAAAAAGTTCAAAGCAGTGCTAGGAGCTAGAGCAGATTACAGCAATGTATTTGGTTTTTTCTTTACTCCCAGAGTGCATCTAAAATATGATTTGAACGAAAAAACTATTCTACGTTTTGCAGGAGGAAGAGGGCAGAGAACAGCCAATATTTTTGCTGAAAATCAAGGTCTATTTGCAACATCTAGAACCATAAAGGTAAATGGAGATGCGAATTCAAATAAACCTTACGGGCTAAAGGCTGAAATAGCATGGAATGTAGGAGTTAACCTTGTGCGAGATTTTAAAATTGCGAATAGGGAAGGAGTAATTTCTGTTGATTTGTACAGAACGGAATTCCAAAATCAAATCGTGGTAGATTGGGAAAATCCTGATGAAATTTCGTTTTATAATCTTCAGGGAGTTTCTTATTCAAATAGTCTTCAAGTACAGCTGGATTATGAGTTAATTCCTAACTTGGATATTAGAATGGCTTACAGGTATTACGATATCAAAACAACCTACAATGATGTTGTTTTGCAAAAACAATTGGTAGCGAAAAACCGAGCTTTTGTCAATTTGGGATATGAAACCGAGAGCGAATGGAAATTTGATTTTACATTGAATTGGATTGGGGAACAGAGGATAGCTTCTACTCAAAACAATCCTGAAGAATTTAGATACAGAGATAATTCACCTTCGTATTTTTTGTCCAACGCGCAAATAACCAAAGTGTGGAGCAAAAAGTTTTCTACTTATATCGGTGGCGAAAACCTATTTGATTATAGACAAGGCAATCCTATTTTGGACAGTGATAATCCATTCGGAAATAATTTTGATAGTTCACTGGTTTGGGCTCCAATTTTTGGTCGAAATATTTATGTTGGATTGAGGTATACAATTGAATAAAAGAACTTTATTAGTTGAAATAGTAGATAACAAAAAAGTGCCTTGAGATATCTCAAGGCACTTTTTTTATTCACTGAATTGCAGTCAATTGCTTTTATTTACTCATTTCTTCAGCAAGTTTTAGAGCGTTGTATGTGTTTACAACACCATCACTTACAGATAATTCCATGAAGCGTACTTTCTTTTTTGAACCAGGGATTTTTACTTTTTTCTTTCCTTTGTTCGTAGCTGATTTTATTAAAATTTCTTTCATCTGAACTGCAGTAAGATCTGGGTAATAGCTCCAAACCAAAGCGGCAACTCCAGTAACAACAGGAGCGGCAAAACTAGTCCCTTGCGATACTTGATACTTGCTATCTATGTCAGTAGAAACTACATCTTGTCCCGGAGCAAAAATATCTACATTCTGATCGCCAAAATTTGAAAATCCAGCAGGTAATTTTTTCTTTGGACTCATTGTAGATGCACCCACACAAACCAAGTTGTTTATTTTGGTTCCATTAGCAAGTTTATCGGTAGGGAAATTATTGGTAGAGTCAATGTTTTTGTTGTCATTTCCTGCAGCATGAACTAGCAAAACTCCGTTTTCTTCGGCATATTTAAAAGCATCGTCCACCATGTTTTTGTTGGCAGTATAAGATTTTCCAAAACTCATATTAATTACTTTTGCTCCATTGTCTACGGCATATCTTATTGCCAATGCAATGTCTTTGTCGTACTCATCGCCATTGGGAACTGCTCTTAATGACATTAATGAAACACTGTTTGCGATTCCATCAATTCCCAATCCATTATTTTGTACTGCACCTATTATTCCTCCACAAAATGTACCGTGAAATGCATCTGGACCTGTCACATCATTGTTTCCGTATTTGTAATCTGTAATGTCGTTTAAGTTATCTCCAATTATATCATTTCTGGGAGTGAATTCAAGGTTGTAGTAAGCCATTTTTTCAGCTTCAAAATGTTCTGTTGCC
Source organism: Crocinitomicaceae bacterium (assembly GCA_024639505.1). Classification (GTDB taxonomy): domain Bacteria; phylum Bacteroidota; class Bacteroidia; order Flavobacteriales_D; family CAJJDF01; genus CAJJDF01. The sequence goes on along the minus strand of JAHEIE010000085.1, from coordinate 3,186 downwards.
TCTTTCATTCCTTGTTTGGTCAACCCAAATTTTCCGTAAAGAAGTAGTTTTCTTTTTAATTTTTTTGCAGGTTTGCTTGTAGTAGAAATGTTTTTTATCTCCTCGAATGTTCCGCATGGTGCATTTTCCATTTTTCCTAACGTATCGTACATTCCTGAAATCATGGTGTAAATTTGAGACATTTGAAGGTATTGCTGGTCCGCTTCAGTCTGTTTTTTAGTGATTTCGGATTTCATTTTCTGGTATTCATCAAAATCTGAAGATTCATTGTCATTTACTTCTGTTGCATTTTTGTTCTCAAATCGTGCATTCAATTCTCGGTACATTCTTGTGATTTCAAGCGGAGCTCTGTCTATGTTTTCTCCTTTGCTGTTTCCAAGAAAATTCCATCCATTGATATCGTCAATGTAGCCGTTGTTATCGTCATCAATTCCGTTTCCTGGGATTTCATTTTTGTTTACCCAGATGTTGCTTTTCAAGTCTTCATGATTCACATCTATTCCTGCGTCAATTACAGCTACAATGATGGTTTGTTTAGCTGTTTTTCCTTTCAGTAATTCTTCGTAAGCTCTGTAAGTGTCCGTTCCCATCATTTTGCGCGAAACGTTTTTTGATTGCCAATTCAGTGCTTTTTCATCAAAAGAAGAAACATCTTTCGATTGAGAAAATCCTGTCAGGGAAAGAAGAAAAAGTGAAGGAATAAGAAGTTGAATTATTTTCATAATGAAGTTTTTTTTAAGATTGTTGAGCTAATATTTTTTCTACCGATTCTATTACTGTTTCGGTTACAGTGTCGATTTGTTCGTTTGTAAGAGTGAAATAAACGGGTAAACTTATTTCACAAGCATAGTTTTTATATGTTTGCGGATAATCCTTTATGTCATAATTAGATTTAAATGCAGTAAGCATTGGAACTGGCAAGTAGTGAACATTCACAGCTACTTGTTTTTCAGATATTTCAGCGATAATTTCATCCCTTTCAGTTTCAGAAATTCCATTAACTCGGAATAAATACAGATGGAAAGATCCAGTTTTTTCTTCTTGTTCAAATACTGGAGTTTTTGCCCATTCGTAGGCCGAAAAAGCTTGGGTGTATCGAGTCATTATTTCTCTTCGTCTCGCTAGGTTTCCTTTGTAGCGAGCAAGTTCCACCAATCCCATAGAGGCTTGTATGTCTGTCATGTTGCATTTGAACCCGGATTCAATCACATCATAGCGCCATGCTCCAAGTTGCATTTTGCTAAAAGCATCTTTGCTTTGTCCATGAAGAGTCATTGTTTTTAGTTGTTTCCTCAATTCTTCATTGTCAAATGGAGAAGGCATATTTAGTGCTATTGCACCACCTTCGGCTGTAGATAGGTTTTTTACAGCGTGGAAAGAAAATACAGAAACATCGGCCAAACTTCCTGCTTTTTTTTCTTTGTAAATTGCTCCAATGCTGTGAGCCGAATCAGAAATAATAGCAATTCTGCCAAGTTTTTTTTGTATTTCATTGCTTGGAGAGTGAAGTTTTTTAATTTCTGGCGAATTTACAAGGTTATAAATTTCATCATAATCGCAGGGCAAACCAGCTATATCTACTGGCATAATCACTTTTGTTCTTTCGGTGATAGCTTCTTTTATTTTATCCACATTGATGTTAAAATCATCTTCATTCACATCTACCATTATCAATTTTGCGCCACTATGAATCACCACATTTCCGGTAGCGCAATAGGTATAAGCAGGAATAATCACTTCGTCACCCTCGCCAATTCCCATCCAGCTTAGCACGAGCTGAATTCCAGGAGTAGCAGCACTCACACAGACAGTTGCTGGATTTCCGCAATAAGCACTCAGCTCATTTTCAAACTTCAGTGTTTTGGGTCCCGTTGTAATCCAACCTGATTTTAAAGTATCAACAACTTCGTCAATTATTTCTTGGTCTATTCTTGGTGGTGAAAATGGAATCATTTATTATTGTGATGTTAAGTAGCTAAAAGTAAGAAATTATCTTTTAGCTTTCTCAACGTTTTTCTTTCTTTTTAACAACATCAACTACAAAAGTGAATTTAGAATTAGCCACCGAGAAACTGAAAAGATACTGTGCTTATCAAGAGCGCAGCCATATAGATGTGACGGAAAAACTATACAAGTTGGGTCTATACAAGAACGAGGTGGATGAGGTGATAACAAGGTTGCTTCAAGATGATTTTTTAAATGAACAGCGATTTGCAGAGGCATATGTTTCAGGGAAATTTAAAATAAAAAAATGGGGAAAAGTGAAAATAATCTCCAATTTGAAACAAAAACGAATTTCTGATTATTGCATAAAAAAAGGACTTCTGGAAATTGATAAAGAGGCTTATCAGGAAACTTTATCTTACTGGATTGAAAGAAAAAAGGTAGAAGTAAAGGAAGAAGATGCATTCAAGAAAAAAGGAAAAATTGCTGCTTTTCTAATTCAAAAGGGTTTTGAATCTGGATTGGTTTGGGAGTATTTAAATAGTATGGAGTGATTATTTTTTTTGGCTCAGCAACTTTTTCATGATTCCACCTTTTACATTATTTACGTCAAATTCTATAATAAAGGCATTTTCGTCTAACTTGTCGATCAAATTGTAGGTTCTTCGGATGTCAATTCGGTTCACAACGGTGTGAATGATTTCTTTTTGTTCTTTTTCTCCGGTATTTCCATAGCCTTTTTTACCTTTGTAAATAGTAATTCCTATGCCAATTTCTTGAGTCAATCCCTCTTCAATCTTTTTTGCTTCTGTGGATACAATCATCAGTCCAATGTAATCTTCAAAACCTTCAATGATAAGGTCTATTACCTTGGCTGTAACCAAAAATGTAAGAATGGAATACATCGCGATTTCGACAGAGATAAGAAGTGCTGTGCTCGCAAAAAGAAGAATATTGAAAAATAGAATGACATTGCCAATACTTATTCCAAAGCGATTGTTGATGTAAATTCCTAAAATTTCAGAACCATCGAGAACAGCTCCGTTTTTTATTGTTAATCCAATGCCCGCTCCTAAAAACAATCCGCCAAAAATAGCTATTAGCAATTTGTCCTCTGTTATGGAACTAAAGTTTTCAAAATGGATGAAAACAGCCAAAGCAGAAATTGAAATCAAGGATTTCCAAAATATTTTTCTTGTAAGAGAAACATAGGCCAAAGCAAGAAATGGAATACTCACCACA
>JAHEIE010000073.1 GCA_024639505.1 Crocinitomicaceae bacterium | reverse complement strand
TATAATTTGTACAAGAAGATGAAATTAAAACTGTGTTCCATACAGAATCAATAGTGCAGTTGTCCCAAGCTAAGATAACTAACATTGAAGTATCAACAGTTGGAATTACTCCAGATATATCGCTATACAATACAACTGTATCCATAGTTACTAAAGTAGGATTAATTGAATCTATAAGGCAATTGCTTCCAGAACTAGGTGAACTTGAAATTTGAGATCCAACATTTATAATAATATCTGTAGTATCACAAAAATCATTATTACAGGCAATTAAACAAATAGTATCACTTCCAGAAAATAGTGAGTCTGGCGAATATGAATAACAGTGTCTTCCAATACTAGTTAGTGACCCGTTATTACCCGAACCACAAATTGAGGACGAAATAACTCCTCCCTGCAAATTGGTAATACTATCTAGGCAAACCGAATATGTAGAGTCCGTCTCAATTTGGGTGTAATTTAATGAATTTGAAGGTTTTATAGTTAAAAAGACAGATGCTGTATCGCAAGAAGCAGGGGAATTAGTATCGCAAATAGAATACGAGAATTGTATTATCCCAACAAAACTATTATCCGGAATAAAAGTAATATTGCCAGAAACTGTATCCACTAATACAACTCCGTCAGTAGGAGTTGTGTAAATTGAAAGAGTTGAGATATCTAATGAATTACCAAGCATTGTATCATTTAGAACTACATTTATTATGGCTGTATCGCCTTCTTGTAAATCAACAGTATCGTTTGTAGCCAAATATTTAACATCTGTTATGGTGACAACACCGCTATCTTTGATTATTGATGAATTTACTGGATTGAACAATCTAATATTAAAGTCTTCAGAAAATTCTATCAATGTATCTAAAACAATTGGAACAATTATGTATTTTGTTAAAACCGTGGGTTCAGATGACAAAAATGTGATAGTATTCGAATCAAGAGATGTATGTGTTGAATAATCTAACCCTTGTGTGGCAGTTCCATCGTTAATTTCGAAAGAAACTTTTATATCGTTCGAAGATATAGCCGACAATGTTATCGGGATTAAGACAGAATCACTTGATTCATTAACTTCTATATCTTGGATGGATAAAAAAGGTAGGTTTGATAAATATGAGTTTAGAGCGTCAAGCAATCCATTAGTGGCAGCATTTCCAGTTACAACACCAGGAACACTTGGAATAGATAAAAAATTACCATTAAAGGTTAACCCAATATAGTTCAAATTGTCTATTGTATAGGTAGGGTTTCCATTCGTTCCATTTGTTGCTAAAACAATTCCAATGGAATTAGATGGCTGAAAAACCATTGTTGTTACATTTCCACTCGGAGCTCTCCATTTAATAAAACCAGGAATAGAATGTTCAATACCATTTGCATCTTTTATCAATACATTTCCAATAATGTCATTTCCTTGGGCCACAAAAACATTTGAAGATGAATTCTGGTAGAATTGAACATTTGTAAAACCTAATCCAACTCCAGAACCTCCATTGGTATAATAACAAGAATCAGATCGATTATTTCCCGTATTGATTCCTACGAATCCGTTATCAAATGGAACTGTTATTTTATTTTGTGCAGTTAAATTTAATCCTGATATTATCAAAAATATTGTTACAATTCCTCTAATTGTTATTTGGATACTCCTATTTAATTTAATCATAATTCACAACTATTAAATGAGATAATATTTCTCATTATATCTAATATTTTTATTTTTTCGATAAAGCCCATTAAATGAATGGGCTTTTTTTTAATCTGTTTGGTATTTATCTTTTAATCTAAACATTTCAATGATCTAAAATTTTGTAAATCCTGAGTTTAACAAAGAATATACATTGACCCACCGCATATATCCGATTCTGTCAGGAATACTAACTGCAACACGTATAAAACGACCCAACGTGTATACAAGATTTTGGATTAATTGTATTCAGACTCAAGGAGAATTATGAATAAGAACAAACAACAATCATTTATGGAGTTATCAACAAAAGATGACTTATTTCTAGGTCAATCTTGCTTTTTTTTGAATCTTGTTGTTATGAAAATTTAAATTTTAAGTACCTAAATGAACAAAGAAAGGTTTTTTGAGTGAATAAATTGTTTCAAAGAACCAAATACGATGTATTTTTGTAGTGTTTAAAGATGAAAATATCTATTAACCATCGATTTTGAGTGTTTTTTTTAAATATTATACGTTTTAAAGCTTTGTAATTCAATACAATATGAACATAGAGTATGTAATAGTTCTTATCACTAAAATTTAAAAGCGCAAACATTGTAGTGTTTTTGTTTGAATCAAAAACACTACACTACGCAAATAACATTTAATAATTTGTTTTTTAGATATTTAAACTACAATTACCCACGTTTTACAATGTTAAAAATTGACGTAATAATGCGTAATTAATTAATAAATTAACTAAATATTTAGAATTTTGTTTGCTTACAAATAAAGTTAGTAGTAATATTGTTGACAACCAATCTAACTACAATGAAAATAGAGCAAAATATTCTTCTAGAATTGTCCGATTCATCAAGTGATGCATTTCAAGTCTGCCTAGAAAACGGGCAGCTTGTGTATTTGAATTCTGAAGCTTCTCAAAGACTTGGTATTCCAAGAGATAAAGTATCGGATTACTACGTTCCTGATTTTGAAAAAATTTTTGGAGAAAGAAATAGCATTCAATGGCAAGCTCATGTTCAAGAATTAAAACAAAAAAAAACACTGGAAATTGAAGGGTCTAACCTCAATATATCAACTGGGGAAAGATTTCCTGTGGAGGTAAAAGTGAAATATGAAAAAATAAATGGTGTTGGCTATATAATTGCCTCCTCCCGCGATGTAAGCGATCGGGTAAAACTGTATTCAGAAATTGCGAACCAACAGAATACAATTACAACACTGTATCACACTTTTCAGCGATTCATGACTTCTGATAACTACCACATAGAAGCAGATCTTGGGTTAGACAAAGTTGTTGATTTTTTAAATTTCGATTCCTTTAGCATTTACTTTTATCATCCAAAGTTGAATGAGTTCAAGATGGACTATCAATACACAAGATACGAGGAACATTTTCCTGATATAAACTTACCATCAGAGGTGAGTTTTGATGAGTTTTTTGGAGTTTACGATAAAATTAAAAATGGAGAACCTATTTTGATTGAATCTCAAGACCCAAGTATCAAAAGAAAAAGCTTTAGTATTAGTCCTCGCTACATTTGTTATTATCTCCCTCTTATTGATGGCAACAAGTTTCTCGGATTCGTTAGATTGGATGAGGCAATAAACTTGGATGGATCGTATAACAGTAAATTAGAAAAATACAAAAACTACAGCCGAATAATCAGCTCATCTATGAGTTTGCAAAGAAGAAATATTGAGCTGAAAAAAAACAGTAAGATTTTCAAGAACTTATATGAATCACTGGAAGACGTATTCTTCATCTTTGATACCCAAAAAAAGCAATATAAATTTATGAGTCCAGCTTGTAAACAGGTATTTGGAAAAGATCAAGAATTCTTTTATTCCAAAGATTTGTACAATGATGATTATGTATTAGAGGAATACCGAATGTTGTTTGATAATGGGTGTAGAATCTTACGAGAAAATGATTTCACCTCTTTTGAATATAAAATAATGCATCCATCAGGCAAGGTGAAACATATTTTTAAGAAAATGTACCCGATAAGAAACAAACGAGGCGAATTGATTCAGATAACTGGTATATGCATGGATATTACCGAGAAAAAAAATAACGAAGAAAAGATTAAAGAATCCAACATGATTATTCATTCCAATAATATCTTGCTTGAAGAAAAAAACAAAAAAATTGAAGAACTTTTGAGACAACAAGAAACCGACTTGTACCTCAAAACAATTAAGCTATCAAATATCAATTCTGTTCTGAACAAAACTAAAAGTGAGTTGGATTCCTTGCTTTTAGAATACGGTAACAAAGGAAATCAATATGTAAAAAAAATTAAGAAAAATATTGACGAAATACTAAATAGCGGAAACAACAATTGGCAAGAAATTCAGATAGAATTCGAAAAGATAAGACCTCACTTTTTTAAATCGCTTAGCGTAAGTTTCCCAAGTCTCACTCCTAATGACCTAAAGCATTGCTATTACATAGTAACTGGATTAAGTAGTTCAGAGGTTTCTGAATTAATTAGTTTAACAATAAGATCTGTGGAAACAAGTAGATATAGAATAAAACGTAAGCTAAAACTACCTAGAGAAGTATCTCTCTTCGATTTTTTGAATAGATACTAATTAAGTTATTACACGTAAATCTCGAATCAACAAAACCACATTGAAGCAAAAAATCTGAGTCGTTTTTTACTATATCCCCAAAAAGAAGTACCTTTCGAATCAGATTAGAACCTAAAAAATATGTCAGTACACAAAGATGTAAAAAAAGTAACTACACACGTTTTGCAAGAAATGAAAGCAAACGGAGAAAAAATATCCATGCTTACCGCTTATGATTTTTCATTGGCCCGGATCGTAGACGATGCAGGAATTGACGTGATTTTGGTAGGAGATTCTGCATCCAATGTAATGGCCGGACATGAAACAACGCTTCCTATTACACTGGATCAAATGATATATCACGCATCTTCGGTAATACGAGCAATTGATAGAGCTTTGGTTGTAGTTGATTTGCCTTTTGGTTCTTACCAAGGGAACTCAAAAAGCGCATTAGATTCTGCCATTAGAATCATGAAAGAGTCTGGAGCTCACGCAGTAAAACTTGAAGGTGGTTCAGAAGTAATTGAATCTATTTCTAGAATTTTGTCAGCTGGAATACCAGTGATGGGACACTTGGGACTTACTCCTCAATCTATTTACAAATTTGGAACCTACACTGTGAGAGCCAAAGAAGAGGAAGAGGCGAAAAAATTGATTGAAGATGCAAAATTGCTTGAAGAAAAAGGTTGTTTTGCGATTGTATTAGAAAAAATACCTGCAAAATTGGCTACTCGCGTTGCACAAGAAGTTACAGTTCCTATTATTGGAATTGGAGCTGGAGCTGGAGTAGATGGACAAGTATTAGTATTACACGATATGTTGGGAATAAACAATGAGTTTAAACCTAGATTTTTGAGAAAATACAATAACTTGTACGAACAAATAAAAGACTCCATTACCGATTACATTTCGGATGTGAGATCCAAAGATTTTCCGAACAGCAAAGAGCAATATTAACACCTCCCCTTTTGTGTTCATATTTTTCTGTTATTAATTTCTCCTGTTTCTTCAATTTTAGATAAATTTGTTTCAACTATGTAACTGTTTAGCCTAATTTTATCAAATGACTAAGGAATTAACAAAAGAAAAAACCGTCAACCTCGATTCTATTTTAGAAAATCACAGTATTGTTTTATTCAATGATGATGTCAATACATTTGACCACGTAATCTCATCGCTGGTAAAATACTGTAAACACTCAGAGATACAGGCCGAGCAATGTGCGCACATTGTGCACTACAATGGAAAATGCTTAGTTAAAACCGGAAACATTGCAAAACTAAAACCAATTTGCAGTGCTTTGTTAGATAATGGGTTATCAGCCGAGATAACTAAAAACTAACCTATGAAAAAAAGTGTAATCATTGCCCTAGCGGCAACAACCTTTGCAATTTCTTGCAAAAAAAATCCAATTACCAACCGAAGACAAGCGCAGTTCTTTCCTGAAAGTAAAATGATAGGAATGAGCGCTACGGCTTACGGAGATTTCTTAACTGAAAACCAAGGAAATTTACTTCCACAAACTGATCCTCGTGCAGCTCGAGTAACTGCAATTGGTAACAAAATGGCTGCGGCAGTGACAAGTTATATGAACGAAATTGGACATCCAGAATTGATTGAGGGATTTGACAGGCAATACAATACTGTAGAAGATCCTACTATTAATGCTTGGTGTATGCCTGGAGGAAGAATTGTATTTTACACAGGAATACTTGAGCTTACCGCTTCGGACGATGAAATTGCTGTAATAATGGGACATGAAATAGCTCATGCAGTAGCGGGTCATGGAAATGAAAGAATGTCACAATCTACCTTGGCACAAGGAATAACAAGTGTAACAGGATTTTTAGCCATGTTGGATTCTGCGCCTGGATTAGGTAAAGCTATTTTACTTCAAAGTGTCGGGGTTGGAAGTCAACTGGGAATGCTAAAGTTCGGACGAAAACATGAATCTGAATCAGATGAAATGGGATTGATATTTATGAATAGAGCTGGATATGATCCATATTCTGCAGTTACTTTTTGGACTAAGATGAGCCAACAAGGAGGAGAAAAGCAGCCAGAATTACTAAGTACTCACCCAAGTGATGAAAGAAGAATTGCCGATATCCAAGAGAAATTAATAGAAATGGAAACTACTGGAGAAATTAATTCCACAAAAAAATAAGAATTCCTTTAGGTTTGCTATATTTGCAACCTCAAAAGGCCTCGTAGTTCAACTGAATAGAATACCACATTACGGCTGTGGCGGTTGCAGGTTTGAATCCTGCCGAGGTCACATAGAAGATTGAAAGCTACCCGCCTCTTGGTGTGGTGGCTTTTTTTAAACCCTAAATTTATGAGTAACATTCTTATACAAAATTATCAAAAAGTTGCCTCTTCCATTCCAAAAGATGTAACGCTTGTGGCTGTTTCCAAAACCAAACCAAAAGAGGATATTTCGGTTTTGTACAACGAAGGCCAAAGAGTATTTGGTGAAAACCGAATAGAAGAATTGGTAGAAAAAAGTCAGGCACTTCCTTCTGATATAGAATGGCACATGATTGGTCATTTACAAAGTAAAAAGGTAAAGAAAATTGCTCCGTTTATTTCACTTATCCATTCCATTGATTCTTTAAAATTATTAAACGAAGTAAACAAAGAAGCTAAAAAGAATGAACGAATTATAGATTGCTTGCTTCAATTTCATATCGCTGAAGAGGATTCGAAATATGGCTTCAACGAGAAAGAAGGCACTGCTCTACTCCAATCTTCCGAATTTAAAGAAATGGAAAACATCAGAATTGTGGGAGTGATGGGAATGGCAACCTTTACAGAAAATCAAGATCAAATAAAAACAGAATTTGAAACGTTGATTCAAATAAGGGAAAAAATCAAGGAATTATTACCAAAAGCAACTGAAATTTCGATGGGGATGAGTGGCGACTATACCCTTGCAATCCAGCAAGGAAGTACCATGGTGAGGATTGGTAGCACTATTTTCGGTCACAGAAATTAACTTTCTCTTAACAAGTTGTACACAACGCATTCTTATAAAAAAGTTTTATTTTTAACCTTTGCAGTGTTTTTTTGGGTAAGTTTGTAATATTACAAAACAAAATTTGCATGAGTTCAGCTACAAAAGAACTAAAACCTTTAAGGTTTTCACACACAATCGGTAAAGATTTTTCATCTACCCTTAACAAACGAGTTAGGGCATATTTCAAAGAAAACAACATCTCTAAATACGCCAATACAACAATGGTTGTCAAAACAATTGTTCTTACTTTGGTGTATCTCATTCCACTTATTTTGATGCTATCAGGAGTTGTTTCTAGTTTTTGGATGGTATTTCTGATGTTCATAATTATGGGATTTGGTATGGCAGGAGTTGGCTTGTCCATTATGCATGATGCAAATCATGGAGCTTACTCCAAAAAAGAAAATGTAAATAAATGGGTCGGAAGAATTATTAATTTAGTTGGCGGTTACGCACTTAATTGGAAAATCCAACACAATGTACTTCATCACACATACACAAATGTGCACGAATACGATGAAGATATACACACAATTGGATTAATGAGATTTTCACCAGATGAAAAATGGAAACCAATTCATAAATATCAATATTTATATGCTTGGTTCTTTTACGGATTGATGACTGTGATGTGGATGACAACTAAGGATTTTCAGCAGCTTAAAAGATACAAAGACAAAGATTTACTAAAGAACTTTAACCAAAGTTACAAAGTGAATATGTTCAAAATGATTGTAAGTAAGATATTTTATTACACACTTATAATTGCTTTGCCAATTATCATTTTACCAATAGCCTGGTACTGGGTTGTTTTATTTGTGTTCATCATGCACTACATCGCTGGATTTATTTTAGGAATTGTTTTTCAACCTGCGCACGTGGTACCAGAAACAGAATTTGTGAAGGCAACAGATGATTTAACTGTAGAAAACAACTTTGCTATTCATCAAATGCAAACTACCAGTAATTTTGCTCCGAAAAGTAGAATTTTTGCATGGTACGTAGGTGGATTGAATTACCAAGTAGAGCACCACTTGTTTCCAAACATCTGTCATGTTCATTACAAAAAACTTTCGAAGATTGTAAAGGCTACAGCAGAAGAGTTCAACGTTCCTTACAACAGCCACAAAACCTTTCTACAAGCTATTTATTACCACGGAAAAATGCTGAAACAATTAGGGAAAGCATAAATCCTAATTAATAGAAAAAAACAATACTTTAAGAAGCCGAATAATATTTTTATTATTCGGCTTTTCTTTTAAGATCTTTTACATGGCGTTTTTTGATTTGAACTAAGACGAATAACTAAATAATCTAAGTTCTTTCAGTATTACATGATATACTTTTTGAATTTAGACTTTAATCTTCTATTCATTTGAATTTAGTAACAAGTGCCTTTAATATAGTTTAGAATTACATTCGAAAATATAAATAGCAAAAATGAATAATTATTTCTTTTCTGCTAATTCAAGTTTATTTCCTTAATTAAAATGAACAAAAAAAGCCTCTTGAAATCTATTCAAGAAGCTGTTAAAGGTTATAAACTAATTTGCTTAATTTAATAAAACAGTAAACTCAATTCTTCTGTTCAATAAATGTTTATCTTCTGGACAAGGAATTCCATCGCCACAATCATTTACCAATTTTGATTCTCCAAAACCTGTGTACTTGATTCTATCCGGATCTACTCCTATTTTAATCATGTATGCCCTACAAGCAAGCGCTCTCTTTACAGATAATCGATTGTTGTATGACTTATCTCCCCTAGAGTCTGTGTGTGCATTAAGGACAACAAATTTGGCTTTTGTCGAATTCATAACCAAATACAAGGAGTCAATAATAACTTTAGATTCATTCGTAATTTCATAAGAATCAAAATCGAAATATATGTTTTCAAAATCAAATTTTCTGTTGAATTCTATCTTTTCAGTAAGCTTTTTTTCCTCTACTTTAGTTTTCCTATTTACCAGAATATTAGGGTCAGTAACTAAAGCATTAGGATCCAATTTATCTTTTACAAAGAGCTCAGACAATTCAGGATCAAGTCCAAGTTTCTTTTTCTCGTCATCGCTCAGTTCTTTTACCAAGTTTTCGGTATTATTTACAATTAGTGAATCTTCGTACAAACCATCATCATCAATATTGAAAGTTTTGTATAAAACTGGATATTTTTCATTGTTTTCAATATCAAAATATGAAGTAGTATGGTCTGATTTATAACGCAAACGGTATTCATCGTCTTTTACTAAATTTGGAAATAAATAGTAACCGTTTTCTTGCAATACTCCTTCCTGTACAAACTTATCATCTTTAGAAAAAACTGCTAATTTCCCATCGTACAATAGTTCATCTCCTCTCGAAATATTTGCCATCAAGTCATATTTCTTCTCAAATACGACAGGTGGAAAAACAAAACTATAGATATCATCATCTTCGTTGAATGTATTGTATCTATTCGATCCAAAATATCCCTTAAGTGTATCTTCATTATCATCAAAGCAAATTGCAAACTCATCTCTTTCTGTGTTCAATCTTCTTAGCTCCATTGGATTATTTGTATGAATTTCATCTTCGTACACATAATAGATATCAAGATCTTTTCCAATTTGTTTTCTTTGGCCATTTGATGAGAAGAACAATATTCCATTTTTAAGAGTTGGAAACAATTCATTTCCGGCAGAATTAACTCTGTTACCTAAATTTACTGGTTTTTGCCATGCACCATTTTTGTCAAGTTGGCAATAATACAAATCACTCTCACCTTTTCCTCCTGGCATTGTGGATGCAAAATACAACCTTTGAGTAGCATCAGAAAAAACTCCGTGTCCTACATTGTATTGTAAATCATTGTATGGGAATTCAGTAATATTAGTTATTGAATCGTTTTCATAATCTCCAACCAACATTCTAAGATTATTTGATCTTAACTTATTCTGTACTTTCTCTTTTTTCATTCCTTTTTTATCCAAAGAACTTATTGTAATGAAAATTTTCCCATTTACTTTATCGATTGAACAAGGACCTTCGTGATAGTTACCAGCACTAGTTATTTGTTCGGTAAGACTTATCTTACTGACTTGACCATTATTTAAATTAACAAAACTCGTATCAATTCTATATAAATCATAGAAAGCACTGTATCGCTGAAATGAATTTTTATTCTTAAAGAACATGAGCTCGTTTCCGTTTATAAAAGATGGTATCTCCGATTGTGGCGTATTAAATGCCATCTTCTGAACCTTAATGTCTAGATCACTTAAATCTTGACATAGGACATTCACAACGAAAACTAATGTTAACGCTGTTAGAATATATTTTTTCATATTATTGGAAATTTTTTGGTGAATTTATATCCATTTTATAGAATGGACTAATATAGCAAATCGACAATTCTGGCCCACCTCTAAAAGAGTTTGCCTGAGATAACTTTGACAAAGTGATGTCATAACTCATACCCACAAGAAATCTTTGATTGAACGATAACTTAAATGCAGGAGCAATAGCATCTCCTAGTCTGTAATAAGCACCAAAGTAAAAGTCGGTCGTTTTATAATATCCTGTATATCTGGACGACTGTCCAAATGACCTGCGCAACATACCACCAACTACAAACTCTCTAGCCTTTTTTTGGCTGTTGAAAAAAGCCATTGCTTTGATTGCCCACTCTTTTGAATTACCTAATACCCATTCTTTTGCAGCAAATACGTTAAATCGCATTGGTATATAATCTTCCTGCTGAAGAATAGTAAAAGAAGGTGTTGCCATGTTGTTTATTGACCCTCCAATTTCTAGTTGATTCCTCCCATTTTCTGACCATCTATATAGCAAACCAGCTGATAAGTCAAGTGCTCTGTCTGCATATCCAGTAAAAGCTTCTCCTGAAGCAATTCCTTGGTCAAATTCTGCTCCGTCATGCTGACTTCCCCAATTTAATCCATTGTAGTTCGCTGACATGTCCACATACGAAAAGGTTACACCTAAAGATAAATCAGAAAAAGAACTCAAATAAACTGTTTGAGAAATACTTAAATCTATCTTACTGGTTTTTGTTTTTGATGAACCTGCTATATCTTGGTAAGCCGCAATTCCGATTCCTGTTGTTTTTTGTTGTCTGCTATTTTTAAGCAAGCCAAAATCAACAGAAGCAGAATAGGTTTCAAAAACATTACCAAGCGCTGCCCATTGGTTTCTGTAATTGGAATTAAACCTAAAATTGCCTTCGTAAAGCCCACTATTTGCCGGATTTAGAAGCAATGGATTGTTGTCAAACTGTGTAAAGTGTATATCTTGTGCCTTTAGCGAAATTGTAGATATAACAAATACTGAGATTATAATTAAATTTTTCATATTCTATTTATCTAACTAAAGTTATGTCACCTTTTTTTGTAATAGTACCTTGCTCTGGTAGTTCTGCAGAAATAAAATATACATAAACTCCTGATTGTGCATCTTTTCCTCTGAATGTACCGTCCCATCCTTCGTATTGGTCTTTTGTTTCAAATACTAACTCACCCCATCTATTATAGATATACATTTGGAAAGACAATGCCTTGTCACTGAAAGCAAAAAGCACATCATTTACTCCATCTTTATTTGGAGAGAAAATATCTGGAACTACAACATCAATTTCATTTTTAGTTGATAAAACATAAACATCGTTTGAAAAATCAAATGACTGTGATTTCATTACATTTTCTGGATTTCCTATTGAAGCATTTGATGCAGCCACGTTCTTTTCAAAATTTGCAACGGACCATTTAGAAACTCCATTATCCCACTCTGACACAGCATTGAACTTTTTAGCTGCACTTTCATCAGAATTAAAATAGAATATTCTTGATACTCCATTAGCAGTTCCATCAAACCTTGCAATGTTGTGGTAAAAATTAGAATTGTTTTCCGTTATATTTGAAATTCTTTGAGCAAAAGGAAAAGGTCCTACAGAACCTGTTGCCGAAACTCCCGAAAAATCAAATTCATGATCTCTTTCTGCTAACCTCACCCCTATTACTGAACTATCGCTAGAACTCGGTACAAAAGAAACTGCACGATAAAAATTAGCCAAATTGGAATTCCCTACTGGAAACCAATAAGACTGACTTCTGTCGACACTTCTCAATAAATACCCTCCCAACGAATCTCCAGAAACGAATCCTCCATTCCATAATAATGCAGCAGGATCAGTATTAAACAAGTGAATAGTATAACTGTTCAGAACAATTTCAGAATTTGTGATATCCAATTCATTTTCAACCCAAGTTTCAACACCCAATGTTTTTCTTGCAACATTTGTTGATTTTAAATTGTAAAATTTTGTTGGATTAATTCCTGTGATGTTTTGATTGTTACCAACCAGTTCCACATTTCCTTGAAGCGAGTTCAAAAAAACATTAAATAAGGAGTTGTTAATCCAATCATTTTCAAGAGAAATGGTTCCCTGATTTTCAATTACACCAGTGTTCTCTATCAAAACATCACCCTCAACATAAAGCTGAGCGTTGATATCTAAATGCACAATTGCATCATCGTTAGTAAAACTGTTTGGGCGCTAATATTCTGCCTAACGAGTATTACTAAAAATAAAATTATTATTTTTTTCACTTTTCATTAATTTCGGTTATGAGTGCAAAAATACTAAAAAAGAATGAATTACGAAATATTTTCTACAATTATTGCAGAAGCACCTCCTCCACCGTTACAAATTCCAGCAGCACCATATTTTCCTCCATTCTGTTTTAGCACATTGATAAGGGTTACAACAATCCTTGACCCTGAATTTCCTAATGGATGACCCAATGAAACTGCACCTCCATTTACATCAACTTTTTCTGGATTCAATCCCAATTTTTTGGTATTTGCAATTCCTACTACTGCAAAAGCCTGGTTTAATTCCCAAAAATCAATGTCATCTGATTTTAAACTTGCTTTACTAAGTGCAATTGGAAATGCCTTAGAAGGAGCAGTTGTGAACCATTCTGGCTCTTGAGCAGCATCAGCATAACTCACAATTCTTGCAATTGGTTTTAAACCTAACTCTTCCGCTTTCTCTTTTGAACATAGGATCAGGGCCGAAGCTCCGTCATTTAAAGTTGAAGCATTGGCAGCAGTAACTGATCCTTCTTTCTGGAATACCGGACGAAGTGTTGGAATTTTTTCCATTCTCACGTTTTTGTACTCTTCATCTTCTGAAACAATAATTGCATCCCCTCTTCTTTGAGGAACTTCTACAGGTACAATTTCGTCCGAAAACTTTCCGTTTTCCCAAGCCTTAGCTGATCTTCGGTAGGATTCCATTGCAAATTCATCTTGTTCCTCTCTAGTTATTTTATATTCCTTTGCGCACAATTCAGCAGCGTTACCCATGTGGTAATCATTGTAAACATCTGTCAATCCATCCAATACCATACCGTCTTTCAATGAAATATCTCCTAATTTCTGACCATTTCTTGCTTGCATATAATGAGGAACCATACTCATATTTTCCATACCTCCGGCTACAACTATTTCATTATCTCCTGCCAATATTGATTGCGCAGCCAATGAGATTGATTTCATTCCTGATGCACACACTTTATTGATAGTAGTTGCTGGGACTTGATTAGAAATACCAGCAAACATGGCAGCCTGTCGGGCTGGAGCCTGACCTAGACCTGCTTGCAATACATTACCCATAAAAACCTCGTCAATTTGATCAATGGTCACTCCAGATTTCTCTATTGCTCCTTTTATAGCTGTTGCTCCCAACTTAGTAGCTGGCACTGTAGACAATGACCCTCCAAAACTTCCTATAGGTGTTCTTACGGCTGATAATATGTATATTTCTTTCATTTTGAATGTTTAATTTATTGCGTTAATTTCGTTTGATTACGAGGCAAAATTACAAAAGTTTTAAGAAAATATCACATTTATAGATTTTGAAACCTAGCTAGGCCTTAACTTATTTGACAACAATTGTTTTTCGATAGCCGTAATTAATCGTAATTTTGATTTTTCTAATTTTCCAAAGATGATAGAACTTGACAATAAATTAATTTCCGAAGATATCTTTTCGAAACAATTTGTATGCAACCTAGGAGCTTGCAAAGGTGCTTGTTGTGTAGAGGGTGATGCTGGAGCTCCACTAGAAAGTGAAGAAAAAGATTTGATTGAGAAAAATTTAACGAAAATTATTCCTTTTATGCGTCAAGAAGGAATTGAAAAAATTGCCAACGAAGGTGTTTCTTATGCCGATTTTGATGGAGAACAGGTCACAACTTTAGTAAATAATAAAGAGTGTGCTTTTGTATTTTTTGACGAAACAAATACAGCTAAGTGTGCCATCGAAAAGTCTTACAGAGAGGGCGAAATTAAATTCAACAAACCTATTTCTTGTCATTTGTACCCCATTCGTGTGAAAAAGTTAAAATATTACGATGCCTTGGACTACAACAGATGGGACATTTGTTCTCCGGCATGCACGCTGGGAGAAGAGTTGAAGGTTCCCGTCTATAAATTTTTGAAAGAGCCTCTCATTAGAAAATACGGTGAGGATTTTTATGAGAAATTAGAACAAGTGGGAAAAGAACTCCTAAAATAAACGGTAATATTCTACTTTAGATATATTCATTATTGATACATCTTGGTAATAAAAATAGAGGATATCTCGGTAAGAATGTGTTTTGGACATCACAATTCCTCCTTCTTGGCACAAACCAACACCGTGGCCATATCCGCGGCCTATCAATACAATTTGATTCCCAATTTCGTAAACAGAAAAATAAGTAGATTTTAATCTGTATTTTTGTCTGATGTTAACTAATCTAACATTCTGATTTCCAACACTGTAGAACTCTTTTCTTTCAGTTTGTTCGAAATTTAATTTTTTATCCGAAAAATAAGATGTTGGCTTCTTTGTTTCCGCTGCCAAAAAAGAAATCCAAGAACTTTTGGACACTGTTTTTTTCCACTTAGCTTGGCTAGAATTCAAACAAAATGTATCCTTCACCCTTTCCATGCAAGGTAACCTCTTGCTCCAAACAAAATCGGTAGTTACAGTGTTACCCCCACAATTCGAATGAAATAAAGTATTGATATAATTCAAACTTGAATCTACCAACACCTCTTCTGCAGTTTGATTTACCGCATCAGAAATATTTGACCTATCATTTATCCCTTTATAAACCTGACAATGTGTATGATCACACAAATCAAAGCCTTCGTATTTGTGTTTTTGATGGTGCAAAGCATAAGTTCTGCTAATGACAGCTTGAACCTTGTAATATTCCAATTCGTATCCATAACCTGCCTCACCTTTTATCACTCCTTCTACATACTTATCTATGGCTATTTCATTCACTATTTTGATCTTTCCTTTTATTGAGTATACAACGAAATTTCCTTGATAAGGTCGTGTTGTTTTTCCATCTGTAAGTGTAAGGCTATTCTGTTCACTATTTTTTTCCAATCTAAACCAAGTATTCGTTCCTATGGTTTTATTATTGTAATAAGCCGTTACTTTGTCGCCTTCCGCAATAAAAACAATTTTATCTGTTTTGTTGCTCAGCGTTTTGTAAGATTTATTTTCTGAAAAAAATGTATACCGTCCCACATTATAATTCATGGTGACTCTTTTAGGACTATTTGCATAAAACAAACCAATTCTTAATTCTCTAGCCTCAGAATATAAAGCTACAAGTAGTAAAAATTGAATGAGTATTATTTTTTTCATTATTTGGTACTCATGAAATTAACGATGTGTTGAGCCGTGTTTTTCGAAGCTCCTACTCCACCAAGTTTTTCAATTAAGGCATCGTAATCCACAAGAATTTGATCTCTCTTATTCCCTTCAATAATTCTGCCAAGCTCTTCTTTTAATTGATTCTTTGATAAATCATGTTGTATCAATTCTTTCACTACCTCTTTGTCCATGATTAAATTTACGAGGGAAATAAACTTAATTTTGACGAGCATTTTGGCTATTCTATATGAAATTGGGTTTGCTCGGTAACAAACAACTTGTGGCACTTTAAATAAAGCGGTTTCGAGTGTCGCTGTTCCAGAAGTAATTAATCCAGCATGACTGTTCATGAGCAAGGGATAAGTTTCGCCAAAAACTAAGGAAACAGATTCCATTCCATTTATTATTTCTTGGTACAAATTCTCGTCCTGAGAAGGTGCACCACCAATAACGAATTGATAATTTGGATAGTGCTCCACAACCGAAAGCATTAGAGGTAACTTGGTTTTAATTTCTTGAGTTCTACTCCCCGGAAGCAACGCAATAATTGGTTTATTAGAAAGATTGTGTTTCTTATTTAAATCAGAAGAAATATGCTCTTTCTTAAACTTATTGATTTCGTCCAAAAGAGGATTTCCTACAAATTCTACTTCATATCCACACTCCTTGTAAAACGGTTTTTCAAAAGGTAAAATAACAAATAGTTTGTCTACAAATTTTTTGATTTTCTCTACCCGATTCTTTTTCCAAGCCCATACAGTTGGTGAAATGTAATAAAAAACTGGTATGTCCAAGGAATGAATATACTCTGCCATTCTTAAATTAAATCCAGGATAATCGATGAGAATAACTGCATCAGGTTTGTATTCTACAATTTCCTTTTTACAAGTCTTGAAATTCCCGAGAATGGTTTTTAAATTGAGTAACACTTCTGCAAACCCCATAAAAGCAAGCTCTTTGTAGTGCTTTGTGATTTCAACTCCTTCTGCTGCCATTTTATCTCCTCCCCAACCTCTAATATCAGCTTCTGGCTGCATTTTATTTAGTTCAGAAACTAAATTGGCTCCGTGCATATCTCCTGAGGCCTCACCCGATATAATGTAATACTTCATTTGGATTTATAATACGTATTGATACAACCAAATGAAAAAATAGAAAAAAGAGGCAATCATTATTCCTCGAGCCATGTAATCGTTATCCTTTTTGAATAATCTTCTCAAGAATAATGCATTTAATCCCAGGCCAAAAAGCAGTCCAGAACCAATTACTTGGTCTGTAATTCTCTTTTCGAAAACAAAAAACACCAAATACAGAATTGCAACAAACAGAAAGGGAATGATTACTCCAATCAATACTCCTTTAAAAATTTCTTTTTTCATACCCTCAAATTTAGTTGTAAATATGGAATGAACGATAAGTTTTATTCCTAATTGTAAACATCTAAATGTGCAAGAATCAAACTAGTTTTTGTGCCTGAAATCGTGAATATTGGTGGTGATTGAAAAACTATGTGAGTTGCCTGCAAGGTGATAACTCGCTAGACAATAATTGAGATGAAACTTCTTAACTTTAAATGCCACACCGCCCGAGAAACCAACCATTCCCTGTTTTTCCAAAAACTTTAGCTCTTGCCTTCTTCTCACATTGTATCCCAATTGAATATTGAAATTTTTAGACAACACTATTTCAGTTGAAAAAATAATATGACCTATAGCTTTATCAAAGAAATTTGGAGCGTCCGGAGGAATTGGTTCAAATGTATTGGGATCAAAATCTTGGGGAGCCAATGGGTCAATATAAGTCAAATCCCATTGTTGCAAATTGGCTAACGTAAGTGAAAATCGAAATGGCGCATGTCTCAACTTATAAGTCATTCCCAGCTGAAAATCCAAGGGCATAGACTCGGTTTCTGTATATTTTGCAAAAGAAAATCCTATGTTTTGAATTACCATTCCTGCAGAAAACAAAGAATTTGGCTTGTGATAACTAGCTGCCAAATCCAATGCAATACCATTTGAATAGTAGATGTCATAGATTGAATTGAAAAATTTGAAATTTGCTCCAACCCTAAAGTTTGAATCAATTGCTCTTCCATAACCTACAACAAATGCCAAGTCATTTGCAACGAAATTCCCGTTTATTTGACCAGAGGCATCAGCTCTTTTAAATTTTCCATAATTGGCATACATCATTGCCAAATTGAATGTACCAATCTTATTTACGTGGTGTGTGTAAGATGAATATCCATAATTAATATCGCCAATGTAGTTGTGATAATTGATGGAAATACTTCCAGATTGTGTTGAATCGAGTAAAGCGGGATTGCTCAAAGTTAAATTAACATCACTATCAGAAAGTGAAATGTTTTTACCTCCTAAACCCTGAATTCTTGAGGAGTTTGCTAATTCAAGAAATTGAAAAGATGAACTGCCTCCTAATTGAGTAAAAACAGAACTATTTATACATAGAAAAACAAGTACAACACTTGCAATTCTTGTTAAAGTAATTAAATTTATTGTACTTGCTTTCAATATTTATTTGAGTTATTGTTTGTTAAGAATTTCTTCTTTCAACAAAAACATTAGTCACAAGATCCGTTGACATACTCTACACCTGCACAGTCTGCATAAGACTTATTTGCATAGGTTTTGTCATTGCATCCGCAAACTGGTGTGTAATCCGATGTTACATTACAGTCTTTTTCAAAAAATTCTTCACATGCACCAAGCGGTTTATTACAGCTACTTGCCAATGCAATGAAAGCGAATGATAATGTTACGATTAATATTATGTTTTTTTTCATGGTATGAGAGATTAACGTCAATATTTACTTTTTATTTTTGTT
>JAHEIE010000117.1 GCA_024639505.1 Crocinitomicaceae bacterium | reverse complement strand
ATTGCATAGCCTTAGATTCCAAATCGAGTTTGGAATGACACGATGAAACTGTTTATTGTTCCTAATTTCATTTCAAACCAAGGGGGATTGAACGTGCTTACCTCATACTTCTATCTTACGAAGGCATTTCGTAAAAAGAAAAGCTCAAATTGCCGTAATTTCTTGTTTCAATAAAGTTATCGTGATCTTTGGGAATAACATTTTTTTGGTGTTCGTACACAAGTATTCCACCAGGAACCAACAATTCGTTTTCAAATATGAGTTGAGGAATATCAAATCCAGCCTCCATAGCGTATGGAGGGTCAGCGAAAATCATATTGAATTTTCTGCTGCAAGTTTTTAGGTACTTAAATACATCCAGTTGAATGGTGTGAACACAGTCGAATAGATTCAATTCCTCCACCATTTTATTAATAAATTTGATGTGATTCCTGTCTTTTTCTACCACTGTTATGTCTTGAGAACCTCTAGAGGCAAACTCTAAAGAAATACTTCCTATCCCAGCAAACAAATCGAGTACAATTAAGTCTTCAATGTCTACTTGGTTGTTCAGGATGTTAAAAAGAGCCTCTTTGGCAAAGTCGGTAGTTGGCCGAGCCGTGATGTTTTTTGGTGCTTTAAATCTTTTTGATTTGAATTTACCTCCTATAATACGCATGAATGTTGTTTGTAAAGCGTGAAAAATTGATGTCGCGAAACAGCGTTCATTTGACTTGCTTCGATGTCATTAAAGGTAATATTTTCTTCGGGAATAAATTGTTTCCAAAAAGACAATGTCTCGCTTTCGGCAAATATTTTTCCCGTTAAATAAAGCTTATCTGTCGATAGATTTAAGTTGTGCTTCTCAGCAATCAAAGACAAATAATAAAGAGATTCGTCTTGGTTTTCAAAAGAAAAACGATTGAAATACAAAAGTTTTTTCTCTTTTTTGATTGCTATTTCATAACTCAGTTCAGAGCTAAAATTTATATGAATTCCGTCTGTAACTGTATCGCAAATGATACTCGATATGTGCTTTGTTTTGAGAGTGGGGAACAGGGTCAGTAATTGTGAATTCAATTCTTTGTTCATGGCAAAACAAGCAACTGTTTCTTCATTCAAGAAAAGATCTTCTTTTACGATTTGTTCTGGATTCAAATCAATTACCTGATTCAGGTAGTCTTCTTTGTTGCTGGAACTGTAAAGTGCTTTGGGAACCAAAGTAAACTCTGAATTGATTACAACGCAACTCACAGTTCGAGGCGATGCTAACGACAGAATATCACTAGACTCGATTAGTTCCTTGGGAGTATTAGAATTCAAATCCAAGTGCTCAATTGCTTCGGGTTTAGAGTTTTCATTGTCTACTAAAAGCAAGTTGATTTCATTTCCATTTAACTCAATAGAAAGATGGAAATTGGTGTAGGATTTTACCTCATTTTCTTTCATGTTGTAAAATACTACCATAGTGGTATCAGTTGTTGGTTTTTGAGTTGTTTGTCGAATTATTTCCAGTTCGATTTCATACTCTTTTCATCCAATCCCCCTAGTTTGTATACTTCCGTTACGTCATAGTCGAACTGAGGTCCGTAAGGTGGTACAGATAAGATTTCTACGTGCAGAGTTGAGTCAACTAATTTTGTATAGAAAGTGAATTCTTTAGAAGTAGAATCAGATTCAATTGTTCTTTGCACAGTTAGTTTATCAATTTCAAATGGGTAGATTCTGTTTTGCTTTTCTTGCTCTTCTGCGCTAAATAAATCCTGAGATACAGGAATTTTAGCGTAATCTCTAATGATTAGTCCAAGTTTCAAAGCATCAGATTCTGTCCAAACTTCTTTCGGGTATTTGTACCCCAATATCTTAGCTTCTGGCACAGTCATTTTTCTCGATGGCAAATCACCTTCTGCTTTTACAAGTACTTTTATCGAGTCATTTTGTGCAAAATGAATAAGCTCAGGGAAATTTCCAGCAAATTTTCTGTACTTTCTGTCAAATGCCTCTTGCAATTTTTGAATGTCTTTCAATCCCTGTTTTGCTAAATCTTTTGACTCTTCAACCTGCGCCAAATATACAATTCGGTCTTCTACTGTTTTTACATTCAAATACAAGTAAAATGCAGAACCAAGAATAAACACAACAGATAAAATTGCAGTGATTCCTCTCGAGATTTTGTGTTGTAGAATAAAAAATAATGAAACAAAGCCTAGAATAAATAAACCAATTGATCCGTAGATGAAATAGGCACTTTGGGTCAAATCAGTTCCTCCGTTTGAACTCGCTCCAACAATCAAGCACGAAATTCCTGCCAAAATTAAAAGAATAGAGAAAAGGTACTTTCTTACAAACAACCAAAATTCATCAAAAATATCCATGTAGTTTTATTTAGTGTGGGTTTCTTACTGAAACAAAATTAAAAATTTTTTTCATTGAACAAATTAAATTTAGAGTTATTCTCCGTTATTTACATATTATTTAATATTTAACTTATTTTGGGGTAATTTAAAGCTGTAAACGGTGAAGAAAGGATCTTTTTCTGCTCTTGTTTTACTAATTTCCCAAAAGTCATTTTTATGCAACAAGAAAAATTTGAAGAATTATTAGCTACTCAATTTGAATTTCCTTTCACACTGGATCAGTCTAAGTTGATAGTTCAGCTTCATGATTTTTTGACTTCAACGGGGTCAAAAAGAGTATTTGTATTGAATGGATATGCAGGAACTGGAAAAACAACTTTGGTTTCCGCACTAACCAAAATTATTGGAAAATTAAATTATAAAACCGTCTTACTGGCTCCAACAGGAAGAGCCGCCAAAGTAATTTCATCTTACTCTGGAAGGCGAGCTTTTACCATTCATAAAATGATTTACACCTATAAGTATGTAGGTGGAAGAAGTCATTTTGTGCTCAAAAAAAACACCTTATCAAATACTTTGTTTATTGTAGATGAAGCTTCTATGATTGGAGACAATTCTTACATGGATAAAAAATCATTGTTGGATGATTTGATGGAATATGTGTTTTCGGGAAAAAAATGCAGTGTTTTATTCGTAGGTGATACAGCTCAATTGCCGCCAGTGGGAGAAGAGTTAAGTAGAGCTTTGGACCCCAAATTTTTGGAAAGTACTTATTACGCAGATTTGTTTCAATATCGATTGACTCAGGTGGTGCGACAAAAACAAGAATCGGGGATTTTATTAAATGCTACGGCTATCAGAAATAAAATTCATGAGAAGGAATTGCTTCCAGTAATTTCAAACGAAGAGTTTCCGGATGTGATAAAAGTAGTGGGAAACCAATTACAGGATGAATTAGAAAGTTCTTATGCGAGTTTTGGTGTAGAAAATTGCATCGTTTTGTGTCGTTCAAATAAGAGAGCAAATTTATTTAATCAACACATTAGGGCTCGTATTTTGTACAAAGAAGAAGAAATAGATGCGGGAGATTTTATGATGGTAGTAAAGAACAACTATCATTGGCTGTCAGATAAATCAAAGGCGGGTTTTATTGCCAATGGAGATATAATAGAGCTATTGAGGATTAGCAAAATCGAGGAAATGTATGGATTTAAGTTTGCTTCGGTAGAAATTCGATTGGTAGATTATCCAGATGAAGAACCTTTTGAAGTGAAACTCATGCTAGATGCTATAATGGTAGAAACAACTAATTTGCCCAGAGCACAATTAAAGAATTTGTATTTTGAAATAGAAAAAGAATACATCGATGAGTTTCCTGGCAAGCGTGA
>JAHEIE010000112.1:875-3753 GCA_024639505.1 Crocinitomicaceae bacterium | reverse complement strand
AAATTTCAATAAAATGGTATTGGCAGAATGTAAAGATGTAGCGGCTAGATATAAAGATTTTATAAAGATTTAGCTAAAACGGTAGCCCACACCACTTTCAGTAATGATGTGTTTGGGTTGATTCGGATTGTCTTCGATTTTTTTACGCAATGTTGCTACAAACACTCGTAAATATTGAGTTTCCGTCTGGTAGCCTACTCCCCAAATTTCTTTTAAAATGTATTGATGGGTCAACACTCTACCTTCATTTTTCATGAAAAGGGCTAATAAATTAAATTCGGTTGCGGTAAGTTTTAGTGTTTCATTATTTCGTTTGATAATACGTGCCCCAAAATCAATTTCTAAATTACCACAGTTTAATGTACTATTATCATTTTGTGATTGATTTCTTCGAATCACAGAACGAATTCTAGCCAATAACTCAGCAGCTCGGAATGGTTTGGTCAGATAATCAGTAGCGCCGTTATCTAGGGCTTTTACAATATCTTCTTCACTGTCTTGAACCGATAAGATAATAATTGCTTTGTTATACCAAGTTCGGAGCTCTTTTAGAATTTCGTGTCCGCTTTTATCAGGTAATCCTAAATCCAGTAAAATGAGTTCGGGTGGATGATTAACAGCCATAAGAATTCCTTCTTTACCTGTCTCAGCAAGCCAAACTTTGTACTCATTACTTTCCAAAGTAATTTCAAGTAATTTTCGAATGGGTGCTTCATCATCAATGACTAATATTTCAGCTTTATTCATTTTTTAAAGAATTTAAATACGAAGTTTCTGTGGGAATAGTAATTGTAAAACATGCTCCCGAATTAGGAAGGTTTTCTAACGAAATGGAACCATTATGCGCTTCCACAAAACCTTTTACAATGGATAATCCAAGTCCACTTCCACCTGTTTTTGTGTTGGGTAGTCGGTAAAATTTATCAAATGCCAATTTGATTTCACTTTCAGGAAAACCTGAGCCAGTGTCTGAAATGGAAATAATACAGTTTTCAGATTCATGTTTTGCAATAATAGAAATGATGGATTTTGAAGGGGTGTATTGAATAGCATTCAAAACTAAATTCTGAATAATTTCTTCGACCAAACCACTATCTAATTTGAATAAGGGTAATTTTTCATCTGGAACAAATGTTAGGCTATGTTCATTTTTGACAACAGCAATCTTTTCAATCAGAGCAAATATTAATTCGTTCAAATCGCACCAATCTTGTTTTGCCTTCAAGGTTCCGGTTTCCAACCGACTCATGTTAAGTAAATTTTCAACTTGTCTATTCAGGCGAATACTCGCTTTGTCAATTTCTTCTAATAATACAGTTTGATGATTTTCGGACAGTTTGTTTTTACTTTCTTTGAGTGTGTCAATTGCACCAATTATAGTGGCAATGGGTGTACGTAATTCATGTGAAAGAGAATTGAGTAAGGTATCATAAAGTTGTATTGTCTTTTCCTTTTCTTCTTTATCACGAGCTTTGTTTTCGACTTCGCGAATTTTATAGGTAAGTACCGCATTAACCAATGCAATTATAACATACATAAAGAATAATAAAATATCTTCAGTATTGGTGATGTGAAGGGTGAATAGGGGTTGAATGAAAAAATAATTCAGAATTAATCCACTCAAAAAAGCAGTGATTAGTACCGGAATGATATCAAATAACATTGCCGTTACAGAAACGGTCATGAGTAAAATTAGGGCAGTAATTTTATAATCGATATGTTCGGATAAAAAAAAACAAACTAGTGAAATTGTTAAAACTAATGTAATGCTGATACAGCATTGCATTAGAATAGATTGTTTTTTGGTTTGGAGTTTATTCAAGATAATAATTTTTTTTCCAATTTCAAATATACTGATAAAAGGAATAAAAAAATCCCGAACTGATTAGAACGGGATTTTTGTCAATTATACAGTTGCAGCGACTGGCAACGGAATTTGATTGCGTAGTAAATCTTCAAACGATTCTTTGGCACGAATTAAATGGCCTTCACCATTCATCCATAAAACCTCTGCGGGTTTGTATCTCGAATTGTAATTCGATGACATAGAGAAGCAATACGCTCCTGCATTTTTGAAACATAGAATGTCTCCTTCGTTGATTTCAGCAATTCGTCTGTTATTGGCAAATGTATCCGTTTCACAGATATAACCCACAACTGAGTAAAAACGCTCTTTTCCTTTTGGATTAGAGATGTTTTCGATATGGTGTTGCGAACCGTATAACATCGGACGAATCAAGTGGTTGAATCCACTGTCCACTCCTGCAAAAACAGTAGAAGTAGTTTGTTTTACCACATTCACTTTTGCCAAGAAGAAACCGGCCTCACTCACCAAGAATTTTCCTGGTTCGAAGATTAAGGTCAATTCTTTACCATATTCTGTGCAGAAATCATTGAAACGTTTGGATAATTTTTTACCTAACTCTTCAATATCAGTTTCAATATCGTCTTTTTTATAAGGCACTTTGAATCCGCTTCCGAAATCTAAAAATTCTAAGTTTTTGAAATTTTTAGCCACATCAAATAAGATTTCAGCAGCATACAAGAACACTTCGATATCTAAAATATCCGATCCTGTGTGCATGTGAATACCCACAATATTCATTTTTGTATTTTCTACAATTCGAATTAAGTGAGGCAATTGGTGAATTGAGATACCAAATTTACTATCAATATGACCCACAGAAATGTTGGTGTTTCCACCCGCCATAACATGAGGATTAATACGAATACAAACTGGAGTGTCTGGATATTTGGTTCCAAATTGCTCTAAGATAGACAAGTTGTCAATGTTGATTTGAACACCCATTGCAGCTACTTCTTCGATTTCTTCTAAAGAAACACCGTTAGGTGTAAAAAATATTTTTTCAGGCTCATA
>JAHEIE010000112.1:0-865 GCA_024639505.1 Crocinitomicaceae bacterium | reverse complement strand
GTGTAATCCTAATAAAACTTCCTGAATGGAAACCGTATCCAAACCAGAACCCATATCTCTCAATAATTGCAAAATGGCTACATTGGATAATGCTTTCATTGCATAATTGATTCGAAGTGTTTCAACTTTAGAAAACGCTTTAGTCAATCTATTGTATTGCGATTGTATTTTTTCGGCATCATAAACATATAAGGGGCTACCAAATTGTTCAGCTAAATGTAATAAGTCTTTTCCTTGCATGGGATTCTAATTTTGGGCAAATTTATAGTTCTTATATCGTACAAACAAATTAAATAAGATAGTTTAACAAAATATAACAAAATGTTTAATTTAAAACATTATGTCAATTTTATTAAAAAAATATAAAAAAAATCCCTTGAAATCAATCAAGGGATTTTTGGAGAGTTGTGTTGTTGTTTAGTTATAGTGTTGGTAAATCTCCGTTTCCTTTTGTTGGTAAATTAGTAGAACCCATCAAGAACAAATCTACTTCTCTAGCAGCCTCACGGCCTTCAGAGATAGCCCAAACAATTAAGGATTGTCCTCTTCTCATATCACCTGCAGTGAAAATGTGAGGTACATTGGTTTGGTAGTTGTTTGCTTTATAATTGGTTCTAACATCAGTTTCAATACCTAATTGTTCGCTTAATGTTTTTTCAGGGCCTGTAAATCCTAGGGCTAACAATGCTAAGTCACAAGGCCAGATTTTTTCAGAACCTTCTTTTTCAATTAATTCTGGGCGTTGACCTGGAACAATTTTCCATTCTACTTCTACTGTTTTTAAAGCAGTTAATTCGCCTTTATCATTAGTGATGAATTCTTTAGTGTTTATCAACCAATTTCTATTACAACCTTCTTCGTGCGA
>JAHEIE010000098.1 GCA_024639505.1 Crocinitomicaceae bacterium | reverse complement strand
AGAATAGGATTTGGAATGTTTTTTTGGGCAGCAGCCGTGAGTTACAGCCGAATTTACCTGGGTGTTCATTACCCGCTTGATATTATTTGTGGTGGACTGCTTGGGATTTCAGTTGCTACATTCGTCTATTCTT
This sequence comes from Crocinitomicaceae bacterium, assembly GCA_024639505.1. Taxonomy (GTDB): domain Bacteria; phylum Bacteroidota; class Bacteroidia; order Flavobacteriales_D; family CAJJDF01; genus CAJJDF01. The sequence goes on along the minus strand of JAHEIE010000098.1, from coordinate 3,764 downwards.
TAGCAGTAAAAACGAAACTAATTCTTCCTACAAGGAATTCGTAAATAACTCTATTTTCTCTTTCAAGACTGCCAATAATTCTTCATTGGCCAATTCACCATTTTTAATATTGTCATAAAAACTTGCCAAACCAAAATATACCGGAATTGTAGAGCAATTATTTTTTTCATTGAAATTGTATTATAATCACAAAGTTAAATTGCTTAGCTTCTGAAGTCAATTAATTGACCAACCAATGTTAGTCTTCGTTTACCTTAAATCCTTCTTTATGGGTAATAGCAACAACTCCAGGCAATTCTTTTCCTTCCAAATATTCTAGCATAGCTCCACCACCTGTGGATACATAACTCACACTTTCGCCTAATTCATATTTGTTGATTGCGGCAACGGAATCTCCACCTCCAATCAATGAAAAACTTCCTTTTTCTGTTGCTTCTACTACGCTGTAAGCTATGGCTTTTGTGCCTTTCTCAAAACTTTCCATTTCAAAAACTCCCATGGGTCCATTCCAAAGAATTGTAGCTGAATTTGTCACCACAGTTTTGAATTGTTCAATTGTTTTGGTACCAATATCTAATCCCATCCAACCTTCTGGAATTTCAAATATATTGCACTCCGACTGATTTGCTTCATTGCTGAAAGAATCCGCGATAATGGTATCAACCGGTATGTGTAAATTTACACCTAATTTCTTGGCTTTTTCTATAATTTCTAGCGCTGTAGAAATCTGATTATCTTCTACTAGTGAGCTTCCTATTTTTCCTCCCTGTGCTTTGATAAAGGTATAACTCATTCCACCTCCAATAATAATATCTGTTACTTTATCCATCAAGTTTTCAATGACATTGATTTTACCCGAAACTTTAGCTCCACCGATAATGGCAGTAAAAGGCTTTTTGGGTTCGGACAAAACTTTCTCTAAACTATTGATCTCGTTTTCCAACAGGTTTCCAAACGATTTATTTCCTGTAAAGTAATTTGCAATCATTGTAGTAGAAGCATGCGCTCTGTGTGCTGTCCCAAAAGCATCGTTCACATAAAAATCTCCTAATTGAGATAGTTCCTCTGCAAAATATAAATTTCCTGCAGTTTCATGTTTATAGAATCTCAAGTTCTCCAAAACCATAACTTCTCCCGTCTTTAATTCAGCTGACATATTTTTGGCCTTTTCGCCAATGCTTTCCTCACAGAATTTAACCTCTTTATTCAATAATTCACTTAAATGAGACACCAAATGCTTCATCGAAAATTTCTCTTCGAATCCCAATTTAGGTCTTCCAAGGTGTGACATAACAATTACACTTCCTCCATCCGCAATTATTTTATTTAATGTAGGCAAGGCAGCTCTCATTCTTGTGTCATCAGTTATATTGAATTCAGCATCCAATGGGACATTGAAATCTACTCTTACTAGTACTTTTTTGTTTTTGAAATTGTGGTTTGAAAATGACATCAGTTATACGTTTTATTGAATTAAATAAAAAAAGAGGCTCCTTTCTACAGAAACCTCTTTGTTTTGATTCGTTATTAAATTAAGGACACCCAGATTTTTCTATTTTACCAGGAACAGAAGGACATCTGTCAGTAAAATCTGACACTCCATCGTTATCTGAATCTGGTAAATATTGAGGCAAAGCGTACTGATAAAAATCAATAGGCAAAGCACCTGGTCTTCTTGTTTGTTGCACAGTATAAATATCTCTTTGCACCAAATTACTCAAGTTTTCATTCTCTGTTACTGCTTCTCGGAATTTGTTGGCAAGCGCTTCGTATCCTTCCGGATTGAAGTTGGCAAGTGCAAATGTATTGTCTCCAGTTCCTTGTTTTAGCGCATCAAAATGACTCATGAAATCACCAATCTCCTGGAACATTTCAGTTATGTAACTTGAGTTTTGCTTAGCAAAGTAATCAATATTTTCGCTGTAGTATTCTGCTAATTCTTTTGATTTTTCGAACCCTTTCGCAGAATCTTTAGCTCTGTAATACATCATGGCTGTGTAGTTCAACAACTCGTCTATTTTACAACTCTTAATTGGAAATGATTCGTATTGCTTATCCAAAAGTGCGATAGCTCTCTCTCTATATTCTTTCACTTTAGCATCGTTAGCACCAGTAGAGTCTAGCGTTCTTTCTAAAGTAAATGCAGAGTTCACGTACGATTCAGCCAATTGCATGTAATGCATTCTTGCAGAACGAATCATTCTCATTGTGTAGTAATCACAGAAAACTTCTTCTTTCTCAATGTTACCCCAATTGAAACCATCATTTCCTTCTACTCCATTCACATCCTTTTCCTCACCCATCAATAAAGAATACATTTTTTCTTGATTGTGACCTGGGTTCACTATTGGAACAAACTTAGCTGTCATCCCTTCATTCTGAAGGTATTTACTCAAACCTCTGTTACTTCCTTGAATTGCTGTAGAGGTAAAGCACAAAGGCCTATTCCATTTGTAAGCAGCTAATACATCAATAATTGCCATATCAGCTTTTGTGATGTAACCTCCAGACAAAGTCCATTCTATTCTGTCTACCATGCTACTTCTTTGATCTTCTCTCACCAATCCACTAGCTACAGCCGCATCCTTATCCACATCAATGTACAGCTTATTGAAAGGCACTCTTCCATAACCGTATTGTGCATCTCTTGGGTTTTGATCTCTACCATTTTTCATATATTCAATGAAATCTCTGGCAGAAACTTGCTGATTATTAGGGCTAATTACGATAATATCTCTAGTTCCTGCCCTAAATTCTGGTTCGTCTAACAACGTTTCAACCGCCTCAGCTTTGTAGGTTTTTCTTTTTAGATGATTATAATGCCAGTCTGAACTCAATAAGCTATAGTTCATCACTTTCATATCGGTTCTTATTCCCTCTACTTCTTGGGCATACCAAAGCGGGAAAGTATCGTTATCCCCAAAACAGAATAAAATTGCATTTGCATCACACGAATTCAGGTAATTCTTGGCTATTTCTCGAGCAAAATATCTGTCGCTTCTGTCGTGATCATCCCAGTTCTGGACCCCCATAATTACAGGAGCTGACAAAGCAATCACTGTAGCCATATAAGCCAATGCAGTTTTATTTTTGACAGATTTATTAATAAACATTGGAACAACTACCATTGCAATTCCTACAACTGCCATAAATAATATTGAGTATGAAAATTCATGTGTTCCTCCTGTAACGGTTTCAACTAAGAAAAATAAAACTCCAGAACCTAAAGCAATTAAAATTCCATTCTTCAATGATTTAATCTCATTGTTCTTAGCCCAAGTATATATTGCTAGTACTCCAAAACCTATCCAAATTGCAAAAGCATAGAAGGATGCAGCTACTGCATAATCTCTTTCACGTGGCTCATAAGGTCTTTGATTCAGATAAATAACAATTGCTAAACCAGTAAAAAAGAACAACAAGAAAGTAGAAAAAGCATCCTTTGGCGATTTCACTATTAAAAAGATGAGTCCCATCAATCCTAATAGTAATGGTAGATAATAATACGTATTGTATGCCTCGAACTGAGACATAGTTTGTGGCAAATCATTTTGTGTTCCAACTCTCTCTTTGTCTATAAAATTAATTCCAGACAACCAGTTTCCTCGAGTCAAAGCTCCTTTGTAAATCATTCCATCACCCCCATAATATTCATTGTGACCTTGAATATCATTCTGTCTTCCAACAAAATTCCACATTAAATACCTGAAGTACATCCAACCTATTTGATAATCTTTGAAATATCTAAAGTTTTCTGCACCAGT
>JAHEIE010000051.1 GCA_024639505.1 Crocinitomicaceae bacterium | reverse complement strand
TGAAATAATCGTTAACGCTTTAGAGTTTTCCCCCTTTAACAAAACTCCTCATCGTGGTTCTGAATATGAAAGCATTAACCTACCCCTTTATTCAACGACAAACAGAAAACTGACTCTTTTGAATGATACAAATACGGTTCGCATCTCATATGGCACAAGAACAGACCATTATGACCCATTAGGACATCCCTTTGCACAACTACCTGAGTTCTCATCTGTTATTACTTTAGACAGGTATTACCTCAGTTTGAAAACAGGCCGAATTGCTACCGGGCAAAAATGGATCAACCGAAAAGGCATTCGGAAAGTAGTTCAAAAAGGAGATCAATATGTCTTGGTATCTCCATCAATATATTATTTGGATATAAATAACGATCAATATTCAGGTGCTGAATTAATTAAGGCCAGCAGAATAAAGCTTGAAAATTTTAACATGAACGATTTTATAAATACTGACAAGGAAAATATTCCCTATTGAAAAATACTACTGCTAACAATGTATATAAAAAATAGGCGAAACAGTTATAAATTCAAGGGGTTTGGCTCGTATCAAACTTTGTGTTTAGCCGAAAGTCTAGTGCTTCGAAATCGCCTACTTTTCATATACTAACCGTTATCTGTAATTACATGAAAATAAAACTGATTTTAATCCTTGGTATACTTTTCAGCTTATATAGTTGCTCGACCGAAGAAAATATAATTTTTGAATTTGACGAAGTGATTTATTATAACAAGGATGATATCGACTCTGAATTCAAGTCAATATATGATTGCAATACAGGAGAACTTCTTGAAGATTTTGGTTGTGATATCCTTCATGACTCACGTCCTGAATTCTTGAACGACACTACCTTCGCAGACTCATTGAATTTAATTGGGTTTACTTATCACCTAATTGATAGATCGTTCTTTGATGAATTAAGGAATATCTTTACGAAAAAATCTTTGTTAATGAATGAAACGAATTCTTGCGAACCGATTTATAGAGACTTACTTATATTTCGAAATAAAGGATCGGTTAAAGGAGTAGCCAAAATCTGTTTTGAGTGTAATAAAGCACACATAATTGGCTTACCCTTTAAAAAAATTAAATACGGCAAGCTCGAAAAAATACTTACTAAAAACAGATAACACTATGCAAAAATGCATTAAAAGGCATTTTACATTAACCGTTAAACTAAACCAATCACGATGGATTTTTTTGTTCCAAAAAAAAAGAGTTTTAGTGGGTGGAAGTACAATCCTCTGTAACAAAACATTAAAACAAACCTCCCTGCGAAAAACCTTTATCAATCCCCAAATGTTTGTATGCTTTCTCTGTGGCTTGTCTACCTCTTGAAGTTCGCATGAGGTAACCCTCTTTTATCAAAAAAGGTTCGTACACTTCTTCAATTGTTCCATCCTGCTCACCTACTGCCGTGGCAATTGTTTTGAGTCCAACCGGTCCTCCCTTAAACTTCTCTATAATGGCTGACAAAATCTTGTTGTCCATTTCATCCAGCCCATTGGCATCTACATTAAGAGCTTCAAGACCTATTTTGGTGATAGCCTTGTCAATACTTCCGTTTCCTTTTACTTGGGCAAAATCTCTTACTCTTCGTAATAATGCATTCGCAATTCTTGGTGTTCCTCGGCTTCTGCTGGCAATTTCGTAAGCAGCATCGTATTCAATGGGCACATCCAAAATTCCTGCCGAACGCTCTACGATATCTGTCAAAATTTTGGAATCATAATATTCCAAACGCGAGTTTATTCCAAATCTTGCTCTCAAAGGAGCAGTAAGCAAACCAGAACGAGTAGTCGCTCCAATCAATGTGAATTTACTCAATTCAATTTGCACAGATCTTGCATTTGGCCCAGAATCAATCATGATGTCAATCCTAAAATCTTCCATTGCCGAATACAAGTACTCCTCAATGACTGGGCTCAATCTGTGAATTTCATCAATAAAAAGTACATCTCCCTCTTCCAAATTGGTAAGTAATCCTGCTAAATCGCCCGGCTTATCTAGCACTGGACCAGAAGTAACCTTAAATCCTACTCCCAACTCATTGGCTACGATATTAGAAAGTGTAGTTTTCCCTAATCCCGGAGGGCCATGAAGCAAAACATGATCCAATGCTTCCCCTCTTTGTTTTGCCGCCAACACAAATATCTGTAAGTTGTCTGTTACCTTTTTCTGACCTGTAAAGTCATCAAAAGATTTGGGACGGAGTACCTTTTCAAATTCAGTTTCTGAGGGTAAAAATTCTGCTTCTTCACGAAAATCAAACGATTCTTCTTCCATAGGTTTTATTGATTAATCAAATATAGAGAATTTATTCTTTTTGAATTCAGGATTCTTTGGTTAGATTCTATGAAAACACTCCGACTAGGATGAATTATAGAAAAGAAGAGAAGCCAAATAACAAGGTTTACTTATAATACTCCCTCAAAGCTCTTAGTTGTTTTTGGTTAATCACCTCCAACAATTGTTCGTCACTTGCTTTTTTTACATTGAGCAAAGATTTAAACTGCTTGAGCAACATTTCGGCCGACTTCTCTCCTATTCCCGAAATTTCAGTAAGTTCTGTACCAAAGGCATTTTTACTTCGCTTGTTTCTGTGGTGAGTAATTCCAAAACGGTGAGCCTCATTCCTCAATTGCTGAATCGTTTTCAAAGATTCTGATTTCTTATCGATGTATAACGGAATTGAATCTCCCGGAAAAAAAATCTCTTCCAATCTTTTGGCAATTCCCACAATGGCGATTTTACCCATTAGCCCAAGATCGTTCAAAGCTTTGACTCCCGAACTAAGCTGTCCTTTTCCCCCATCTACAATTACAAGTTGAGGCAATGGTTGGTTTTCGTCCAACAGCCTTTTGTAGCGTCTGTACACCACTTCTTCCATCGAGGCAAAATCATCGGGACCCACTACTGTTTTTATATTAAAATGACGGTAATCTTTCTTGGAAGGTTTTGCATTTTTGAACACAACACAAGCCGCCACAGCATTAGTTCCTTGAAAGTTGGAATTATCAAAACACTCAATATGAAAGGGTTTCTCTTTCAACCTCAAGTCCTTTTGTATTTGATCTACAATTCGATTTGCATGCCTTTCTGGATCTACAATTTTCAGCGTTTTTAATCGATCAAATTTATACTGACGAACGTTATTCATCGAAAAATCAATCAACTTTTTTTTGTCCCCAATTTGAGGCACAATCATTTTTACGGATTCATCCAACCCATATTCTACCTCTATATTTGTAAAAATAGTTTTGGATTTACTCCTAAACTTATTCCTCAATTCGAGAATAGCCAATTGCAGCATCTCCTCATTGGATTCCTCCAGTTTCTTCTTTATTTCTATCGTATTCGACTGAACAACAGTACCATTTATCACCTTTATAAAATTGACATAACCCGCATTCACATCCGAATCGATGGTAAACACATCTACATCATTTATTTTTGGATTCACTACCGTAGATTTAGATTGATAATCTTTCAATAACTCAATCTTCTCTTTCATTTCCTGAGCTTTCTCAAACTCGAGTTCTTCCGAGAACCTCATCATCTCTAATTTCAGGTAATCAATCACCGTTTTGGTTTCCCCTTTCAATATTTGCTTAATTTGAGCAATATTTTCGTTGTAATTCTCCTCTGATTGTAAATTTTCGCAAGGCCCTTTGCACTTTTTCAAATGATAGTCCAAGCAAACTTTAAATTTGCCATCACCAATGTTCTCTTTTGACAAATTAAAGTTACAAGTTCGTATCGGATAAATCTCTTTCAATAAGTTGATTACAACACGAACCACTTTTGGATTTGTAAAAGGACCAAAATATTCTGAACCATCTTTTATCACATTTCTAGTAGAAAACAACCGAGGAAATCGTTCGTTTTTTACACATACATAGGGATAAGTTTTATCGTCTTTGAGTAAAATATTGTATCGCGGCTGGTGCTTTTTTATAAGCGTATTTTCCAATAATAATGCATCGTACTCGGTAGGAGTTACAATGTATTTTATCTCTTCTATTTTGCTTACAAGCACCTGAGTTTTTGCTTGTTGATGCTTCTTTGTATTGAAATAAGAACGCACTCTATTCTTTAGATTCTTGGCTTTTCCTACATAAATAACCGTTCCTTTTTTATCAAAATAACGATAAACTCCCGGAGAATCCGGTAGAATTTTCAATACGTTGGATATGGTTTCTTTTATTTCCAAAAAATAGGTTTTATCAATTGTTCTAAAGTAATAATATTAGACAATTAAGTTAAGATTTGGCACAAATTTAGTATTTTTGATAATAAGAAAATTTCTCTTACATTTATTACTCAATCACAACATAACCAACAATGAACATCAACAAAATAATGGTGGCTTCAGATTTCACCTCAGTTTCCGATAATGCAATTGAACACGCCCTGATACTTGCCAAAGCATCTAATGCCGAAGTATTTGTATTGCACGTAGCACGAGAATTGGCAGAAGTGAATACCGCTAAAATTAAATTGGCGAAACAAATAAGCGATAGAAATCCTGGTGCAACCAAAACACATGTTGTGGTGAAAATTGGGAATTTCATTACCGAAATTGGAAAAGCTGCAAGTGAAGAAGGCGCTCAACTCATTATGATGGGAACTCACGGACCAAGAGGTGTAATTCAAACTGTAACTGGAGGAGATGCCATGAAAGTAGTTTCTCATTCAGAAAAACCATTCATCGTTGTTCAGGAAAAAGGAATAAAAGAAACAGGTTATGATGACATCGTTGTGCCGTTGGATATGACAGAAGATTCGAAACAAAAACTTGATGAGGTTGCAGATATTGCTAAGTATTTCAACTCCAAAGTACATATCATTGCCAAACATGAAACAGATGGTTCGCTTTACACGAAACTAAAGAACAACGTTATTTTTGCTAAAAAATACTTTTTGGAGAAAGGAGTAGATTTGAACATTGTGATTACTGAGCCAAAAACAGATTTTGAAAAAGAAATCATCAAATACGCAAAAGAAAACGATGCAGATTTAATTGCAATCATCAACTCATTGAAATGGAATATTTTTGGTAGTTTATTTGCCTCGAGAAGAGAAGAGCAAATTATCACCAATAAGGAACAAATCCCTGTCTTGTGTGTGAATCCTGTCGATGTAAAATCCGGATATTCTATGTAATGAACTAGAAAACCAAAAACATAAACCGTTAGAACCAATAAATTCTAACGGTTTTTTTTATTTTAAAATACATTGGCAATTTTCAAGATATACTTGGTACAAAGTGGTTCTTTTACTACTTTCGATAATTATTTTTTGACTGCCTTTTTTGTCAATTTAAATCAAATTAAAAATGAAAGACTTATTAGATAAATTTGAAAACAAACAACCAGAGATTGTTTTTGAATGGAAAGATTCAGAAACAGAAGCTGAAGGTTGGGTGGTTATCAACTCTTTGCGAGGTGGAGCAGCTGGAGGAGGAACAAGAATGAGAGTTGGACTGGACAAGCACGAAGTAACTTCATTGGCAAAAACTATGGAAGTTAAATTCTCAGTATCAGGACCAGCAATTGGTGGAGCCAAATCAGGAATTAATTTTGATCCAAACGACCCACGAAAAGAAGGTGTTCTAAAAAGATGGTATCATGCCGTTGCTCCGCTATTGAAAAACTATTACGGAACAGGAGGCGATTTGAATGTAGATGAAATTCATGAAGTAATTCCAATGACCGAGGATTGTGGTGTTTGGCATCCTCAAGAAGGTGTTTTTAACGGACATTTTCAGCCTACCGAACCACAAAAAATTCATAGAATTGGTCAGTTAAGAAGAGGAGTTTTACAAGTAATAGAAGACGAAAGTTACACACCAAGAGCAGCTAACAAATACGTAGTTGCAGATATGATTACAGGTTGGGGAGTTGCAGAATCAGTAAAGCACTTTTACAACATTTACGGAGGTGATTTAGCTGGAAAAAAAGTACTTGTTCAAGGTTGGGGAAATGTAGGTTCGGCTGGTGCTTATTATTTGGCACAAAGCGGAGCAAAAATCGTTGGAATAATTGACAGAGACGGAGGTCTTATCAATGAAAATGGATTTTCACTAGAAGAAATAAGAGAATTATTTTTGACTAAAAAAGGAAATGCACTTTCTCACCCAGACATGATTCCTTTTGCAGAAATCAATGAAAAAATATGGAAACTGAATGCGGAAGTATTCATTCCTTGTGCTGCCTCTAGACTTATCAAAAAAGACCAAGTAGATAGCATGATTGAAGCTGGAATGGAAGTAATAGCATGTGGAGCAAATGTTCCGTTTGCCGACCAAGAAATATTCTTTGGGCCAATTGCAGAATACACGGACAGTAAAATAAGTATTGTTCCCGATTTTATTTCGAATTGTGGAATGGCAAGAGTTTTTGCCTACCTTATGTCGAATGATTTACCTCCTGTAATGACCGATGCTTCTATTTTTGAAGACACTTCAAATATCATCAAAGAAGCAATTCAAAAGACTTACAATGTTTCAAATTCAAAAACGAACATAGCAAAAACTGCATTTGAAATAGCATTAAAACAACTTATCTAAAAAAAACATACCATGGAATTAGTAGTAGTCGTAATATTTATACTGGGTTATTTAGCAATTACCCTCGAGCACAATTTAAAAATTGACAAACTTGTACCTGCACTTCTTATGATGGGAGCTGCCTGGGCAGTTGTTGCTGTTTCTCACCTTCCAGTTTTTGAAATTACCGAGCACGGAAAAGAGGCTTCTAACATGGAATCAGTATTGCTTCATCATTTTGGAAAGACCTGTGAAATTTTGATTTTCCTGATTGGAGCAATGACAATTGTTGAGATTATAGATTATTTTGATGGATTTGCAACCATTAAAAAATTTATTAAAACCAACAAAAAAAGAACCTTACTTTGGATTGTTGCTATTTTGGCTTTTATACTTTCTGCCATTATCGATAACCTAACAGCTACAATCGTTTTGATAACAATTTTGAGAAAACTTGTAACAGGTAAAGAGGACAGAATGTGGTTTGCCGGAATGATTATCATTACAGCAAATGCTGGTGGAGCTTGGTCGCCAATTGGTGATGTTACTACTACTATGCTTTGGATGGGTGAAAAAGTTACAACCCTACATTTGATAGAATTCTTGATTTTACCGTCATTGGCTTGCATGGCCATTCCTACTCTTATTGCTAGTTACTTGCCAGCATTCAAAGGAGAATTTGAAGCCCCAGAAGCAGAAGGAGATACTAACAAATACGGTGCAAGAATGCTTTACATTGGTTTATTGTTGATAGTTGCGGTACCTGTTTTTAAAACATTGACTCACCTACCTCCTTACATTGGTATGATGCTATCTTTAGGGATTTTTACGATTTTTGCCGAATTTTTTAGCAGCCGTAGCTTTAGTCATGGAGCGATAGAAAGCCACCACAGTCCAGTGCACAAAGCATTGGGAAAAATAGAAATGCCAAGTTTATTATTTTTCTTAGGAATCTTGATGACTGTTGCAGCTCTTGAATCTTTAGGGATGATTTTGGATTTTGGAGACAGTGTTGTAGAAAGCATTGGAATCAATCCATTTATTTTAATTCTAGGAGGAGCATCTGCAATTGTAGATAATGTTCCTTTGGTAGCTGCAAGTATGGGAATGTTCCCAAATATGATGACTGATGCCCCTGAATGGCACTTGATAGCTTATGCCGCAGGAACAGGAGGAAGTATGTTGATTATTGGATCGGCTGCGGGAGTTGTAGCTATGGGAATGGAAAAAATCTCTTTTTTCTGGTACTTACAAAAAATAGCTTGGCTTGCCCTAGTTGGTTACCTAGCTGGGATTGGAGTATTTTACCTAATGCATATTTAATACAATACAAACTATAAATTCAAAACCTCTGTGAAATCTCTCAGAGGTTTTTTTATGCAATAAAACTTAACATGTTTATGTTTACAATTAAACATCCTTCCGAATTAAGATTCACAGCAGTTGTGTATTTTTATCGGGTAAAAAACTAACAAATAAAAATCGATATGATACAAGAAGCAGCAAATGCAGGAACAGCAATGGATTCCGTTGCGAATTCAACAATAGCAGAAATGTCAGTAATGGAAATAATTAATGAATCTAATTCATGGTACATTCTTATTCCTCTGTTGTTAATGTCTGGATATGCCATTTATATCTTTGTTGAAAGATTTATGACCTTGAGAAGAGCTTCGAATGACGAAAAGCAATTCATGTCAAGAATAAAAGACTACGTTCAGGATGGAAAATTGGATTCTGCTAAAAACTTATGCGAAACGACTGACAGTCCTATTGCAAGAATGGTAGACAAAGGAGTTTCGAGAATTGGAAAGCCAATGCAAGATATCAAAGCGTCTGTAGAAAACTTAGGAAAACTTGAAGTTTCGAAATTGGAAAACAACCTTTCGGCATTAGCTACAATTTCTGGAATTGCTCCAATGATTGGGTTCTTAGGAACTGTTCTTGGAATGATTAAAGTTTTTTATGATTTGAAAAACACTGGAATAAAAGCAAATTTCCTAGAAGCACTTTCCGAAGGAATTATGATGGCGATGGTAACTACTGTTGCAGGTCTTATTGTTGGAATATTAGCTTACTTTTTCTACAACTTCCTGGTTGCTAGAGTAACCAAAGTGGTTCAAAACATGGAAGCTCATTCAATCGAATTTATCGATATACTGGAAGAGCCAGGAAAATAACATTCCGATTTCGTTGCCTTTCAAATACAGGCAATGATATCAAATAGTCATTTATAAATTTTTTGAAACATGAGTTTAATCAGTCAAAATAAAATAAAAATAGAAGGAGGAATGTCGTCCATGACGGATTTAGTATTCTTGCTTTTAATTTTCTTCATCATCCTTTCGGCTTTAGCCAAAAATGCCGTAGACGTAGACTTGCCACAAGGCGGTGCTTCTTCTCCATCTAAACCAGCACTTGCGAGTGTTGTTATCAAACCAGATAATACAATCACTTTGAACAACAAAACCGTGGAAATGGCGCAAATTGAGACGGCAATACTTACAGCTGTTGCAGAAGACGAGGAAAAAGTAGTAGAATTGTATGGCGATGTAGAATCCAATTACGGAACGGTTTTCGATATCATCGAAATCTCTAAAAGAAACCAACTTAAGGTTTTACTGATGTCGAAAAAGTAAAAAGCAACAATTTAACAGGATTACTTTCGTTTAATTTGAAATCCCATCCATTATGAGTGAAGAAGAAAAGAAAAACAAAAAATTAGGAATCATCATAACTGGTGTATTTCATGTATTGGTAGTTTTATTGCTTTTTGCTTTTTCGATGTCAACAGACGGAAAAAAAGAAGAGCCTGTAATGTTGGTTATGGACTTTAGTGCAGGATCTAGTTCGGCTGGAGGAAGCAGTGCAGCCAGCAATTCTTATGAAACTACCGAAGATCCTCAACCTGTAAACAAAGTTGACCCCGTTAAAACCCAAACCCAGGAATCTCCGATAAAAAAATCTGACAAAGCAAGAAGCGAAAGTTCTTCCAAAAACAACACAAACGAAAAAACACCAAACTCTAACGCATTGGCAAACGGTGCATTTAGTGGAAAAGGTACAGGACAGGCAGATGGCGATGGAAATGGAGTGAATGAAGGAATTGGCGATGGAGAAAACGGACCAGGTGTAAGAGGGAAAATTGGTAGTTTAGGTTCTGGAGATGGGATTCCACCAGCAGTAACAAATCCTACTCGCGACCAAGAAGGAAAAGTGGTCATAGAAATTACAGTAGACAAACAGGGTACAGTAGTTGATGTAAAAGTACTATCCAACCACAAAAAAACGACCACAACTGACCCCGTTTTGCTTAATCAAGCCAAAAAAGATGGATTTAGATACAAATTTAAACCAGACAACCGAAGAGCTGAATTGAGTAAAGGATTGAGAATTATAAACTACGTACTTCGATAATTCGCTGTGAAAACCTATCAAGAAACGATTGATTTTCTATTTTCTCAGCTTCCACAATTTCAAAAAATTGGACAGAAAGCTTACAAAGCTAATCTGAATAATATTGAAGCGATATGCTCGTTTTTGGGCAATCCCGAAAAACAAATCAAAACAATTCATGTTGCTGGCAGCAATGGAAAAGGTTCAACTTCCCACATGCTCGCCTCTGTTCTTCAGGAAGCAGGTTACAAAGTGGGACTTTATACTTCGCCTCATCTAGTCGATTTTAGAGAAAGAATTAAAATAAACGGTGAAGAAATAACCGAACAAAAAGTCATTGAATTTGTAGAAGAATTTCAGCCGAAATTAGCCGAAATAAGACCTTCTTTTTTTGAATGGACTGTTGGACTTGCTTTTTATCATTTCAAACACCAAGGCACAGACATTAATGTAATAGAAACGGGACTTGGAGGGAGATTGGATTCTACCAATGTAATCGAACCCATTGTTTCGGTTATTACGAATATTTCCTTGGAACATACTACCATTCTGGGCGACACCTTAGAATTGATTGCTACCGAAAAAGCGGGAATCATAAAACCGAATTGCCCAGTGGTGATTGGCAAAACTCAAATTGAAACAAAAGAAATTTTTACACAAAAAGCTCTAGAAAACAAATCGAACATCTATTTTGCCGATACTCAAACTAGTGTTTCATATAAGCTTGATTTGAAAGGAGAAATTCAGCAAGAAAATGCAAGGACAGCAACAACAACCTGTTCGGTAATCAATTCATTGGGTTTTCCTGTTTCTGAATCACAACAAGCAGCGGGGCTTCAAAACGTGATTAAAAACACTCGATTGCAAGGACGTTTCCAAGTTGTGAATAAAACTCCACTGACTGTGTTTGACACGGCCCACAATCCCGATGGAATTCGAATTCTGTGCAATGAAATTTCAAAGATTAATCCTGCTAAAATTCATGTTGTAATAGGAATGGCAAGCGACAAAAATCACAAAGAAATGTTTTTCCATTTTCCAAAGCAAAGTGTGTTTTACTTTTGTTCTTCCACAAACGAAAGAGTACTCAAAGGAGTAGAACTAGAAAAAATAGCTCATTCCTTGAACAAAACGGGAACAACACACACTTCTGTTGCAGACGGATTGGAAGCTGCCAAGGCACAAGCAAAACCAAACGAAATGATTGTGGTAACAGGCAGCAATTTTATTGTGGCAGATATTTTATCATAATTCTTACATAAAAAAAGCCCCGAGAATTTCTTCTCGAGGCTCAATACTATTTTGTTTTCTTAATTTTACTGCTGTACAGCAAATGCTACTCTTCTGTTTTTTGCTTTCCCCACCAAAGTACCTTCAGTAGATTCAGGCTCAGAATCGTTCATGATTTCAGACTCAAATCTATCTTCACTCAATCCGTGACTCTTTAGGTAGTCAATCACATTTTTGATTCTTCTACTTGCTAAATCCAAGTGAATTTCGTCACCTCGAGCAGCCAAAGATTCATCTTTTGTGATGTGTCCGTACACATTCAATTTCATAGAAGGATTTTCGATTAGCGTAAGCGCCAACACATCCAAATCTTCTTTTGATCTTGGTAAAAGAGTAGATTTTAAGTAGGCAAAATACACTGTAGAGTTTCCAACAATTTGCTCTGGAGTAAATCCATCCACAGAACTACTTGCCTTGCTGTAAACAACTCTTTCGATTTCTTTTTCATCGATATCTCCACAATCACACTTTTCTCCTTGCTCCAACACTCTTACCGAAACTTCATCGATATAATAATAGGCGTAAGGAATTTGCGCTCCGTTAAAATCTTTTTTCTTTCTTAACTTCTTTTCTTTGGTATCAATTGTTTCGTTAAAGTTTCCGATTGTGATGAACTTTTCTCCACCCAAAGCTTCAAACTCTCCACACATAGTTTCCCAGCTGTATCTTTTTTCAAAAATTTTGTTGTTCGCTATTCTCACGAATTCTTCTCCTTTATCTAGCACAATGTCTTTCTTCCCTTCAAGCTCCAGAGGCTTTTTGGATAGAAAAGCTCCTAAATTATCCACAGCATATTTAGACAAATCTGCAAGGCTCACCTTGTAAGAAACACAATACCTTGCTCCTTTTTTCAATTTCTCTTTCAATTCTCTTGATACGTATGTTCTAGGATCTTTTCCTCTGTACGAATACGCAATAATTCCAGCGTAGTTATCTCCATCAGATGGCTCTTCTTTTCCATAAATATTGTCCGGCACTCCAATTTCAGTTCCTTTTGCTGCCTTTGTAAACAAATCAGCTCTCAACGAAGTTGGCGAAAACCAATCCATTGCTTTATTAATTTGTTTCAAACGCTTTAGTTTTCCTTTTGTCCCTTCAAAACTGTGGTTGTCTACCAAGTTATTGTCGTCTTGGGCGTAGGAATTACCAACTAATGCAAAAGCCAAAAAGGCTCCGATAATGTATCTTTTTTTCATAATATATCTTTTAATAGGTTTAAAAATAACAATCTATTTTCAATTATCAATACTTGTGACTGATTAAATCAAATATCGGTAAGATTATTTACAACTTCAATGCCAGAATATGGATTTTGTGTCGTTTAACGGTTTCTTAACAGAACAAAAACTCAACAAGAAATAAAAAAAGGCACGTACAAATCTTCCTTGTTGTAGCGCAACGGAACTCCTGAGTCTTTTCGGTAAACATCTTTTCCCACTCCATTCAAAATAGCTTGTCCCGAAGCGGTATCCCACTCCATACAGGGATAATCTCTTGGGTAAACATCTGCAATTCCTTCCGCCAACAAACAGAATTTTACTGAACTAGCTACTTTCAAAAATTCGATTGAATCATATTCTTTTGAAATCAAACCTGATTTGTCAAAAAATTCCTCCCCGGTTGATTTGCCTCCTGTCACAACCAATACATCTTTGGGTGTTTTCTTGGTTGGTAAAATAATTAAATCACTCAAATCTAAATCGTTTTTCGTGGTGTAAAACGAACCCATTTCCTTTCCTCCAAAATATACTTCACCAGAAACTGGAATAACGATAACTCCAAAAATTGGCTTGCCATTTTTAACTAAACCAATATTTATCGCAAAATTCTCTTTCCCTGCAATAAATTCTTTGGTACCATCAAGCGGATCAACAATCCACAGTTCATCCCATAGTTTTCTTTCTTGATATTCAATTTCATCCCCTTCTTCGCTTAATACTGGGATTTTTGTTTCTTTCAAACTAGCAATTATATGTTCCGAAGATTTCAAATCTGCCAAAGTCACAGGCGAATTATCCGATTTTATTGTCATTCCCAATTCTTGTGTCCTGAAATATTTCATCACAATTTCGGAAGCTTCGATAGCCGAATGAATAGCTATTTTATATTTTATTGGTAGCTCTACTTTCATTATAAACTTCTGTTTTCTCTAAATTTTTGGGCTTGTCTTCTCGAAACCTCAACTTCCTCCCCGTTCCTCAAAGTGAGTTTTAATCCACCGCTAAACCAATTGTCCACTTTTTCTATCCAAGTCATATTTACTATGTGCTTTCTATTCACCCTAAAAAATTCTTTTTCATCTAATCGCTCTTCAATTTTATTCAAAGACCTCAGCAGCATTGGTTTGTTGTCGTTAAAATAAACTTTCACGTAGTTGCCCACCGACTCGAATAAGCGAATATCTCCCAATTTTACAAACCAGCAATTATCGCCATCTTTGATAAAGATTTGATCTTGATACCCCAATTTGGAGGTGGGAATTTTCTTTTCACTGCTATCCATCTCTTCTAATTTCAGCATTATTTTTTCCAACCTTTTAGGATCTACTGGTTTTAAGATATAATCCAAAGCATTTACTTCAAAAGCCTTTATGGCATATTCATCGTAAGCCGTCACAAAGATAACCTGAGGCATATTCTCCAATTCTTCCAACAATTCAAAACCTGTTTTTTCGGGCATTTGAATATCCAAAAAAACCAAATCTGGCGAGTTTTCTCGTATCGAAATCAAAGCTTCATCCACATTTGCACATTCATCTACTATCTCTACAAAATCGTAGTGACCAAGCATAGAAATAAGTTCTTTCCTTGCCAATCGCTCATCATCCACAATGATTGTTTTCATATCTATTCGTTTAAAGGTAAATTAACTCTAGCCACCACTTTTCCTTCAAGTTCCTTTAGTTCAAATGCGGCTCTTTCTCCGTAAAGCAATTCTAGTCTTTTTTGTATATTTTGAATTCCAATGCTGGTTTCTGAATTTATTCTCGTCCTCAGTTTACCAGAGTTTTTAATTTCTATACAATGAAAACCATTTTCTTCCCGAGAATTTATTTCAAGTTCCCCACCCTCTTTCAATTTGGATATCCCATGTTTAATAGAGTTCTCTACCAAAGTTTGAATCAGCAAAGGAGGAATGAGATGGGAATTAGTTTTTGACTCAATGTTTGTCACTACAATCAACCTCTCCTCGTACCTTATTTTTTCTAAACTCAAATAATCAGAAACAATTGTCATTTCTTCGCTCAAAGAAACCAATTCTTTTTTGGCATGAACGAGTGAATTTCGCAGCACGTTAGACAATTCGGTAACCGCCTGCTTGGAACGGATGGGATTTTCATCAATCAACGCTCTTATACTATTCATGGCATTGAACATAAAGTGAGGATTTAGTTGAGACCTTAGATTTTTCAACTCTGTTTCTGCATTTATGGCTTGCAACTGAATATTCTTGAACTCTACAATACGGGCTTTGTAAAAAAGTAGATATCCAAAATAAAGGAGGTTCCACAAAAAATAAACAAAGGTGCCAAAAAGCCAATCATTGAGTGAAACAAGTGATGAAGTTGAGCCAAAAACTAACTGATTACTCGAATTTATAATCATAGAAAAAATAACTCCCAGAAGAATACTAGAACCCCCCATTTTAAGCCAAAGAATGTTCAATTTATCATGCAACCATTCCATTTTATTTACGAGTTGTCGATAAAAATGACTGGCAATTAAATTCAAAACATAAATGCTCAATAAAAACAACATCAAATCAAAAGTAAAACCATCCTGATTCATATTGAACAAAGCAATAATTGCAACCAAAACTCCCCAACCTATTGATTGGAAAAGAATGTATTGAACCTTGTAATTTACTTTTATTTCTGATGAATTAGCCATTGCTTGACTAAGTTACATTTTTTTTAAAAACTCTTATTTTTTAAATGACAAACCAGGTAAAAGTCGATAGAAAATTTCGACAAAAAAACCGAACATCAACAAAGACAACAACAAATGAATAGGCTGAGCAAAGGCCTGCATACCAAAATAATACATAGTGATCCCTGCTAATATTTCCAATGCCGTAAAAGAAATTAGATAGTTTATTGGTTTTTTGAACCTTGGGTTCTTGTAGAGTTTCACAAACTGAAACACTATGCTTGCAATAACCAAATACGAGAATGTTCTATGAATAATAAACATGTTGTCGAAGTTCTCGGCTATCAATTCTCTTGGCACACCAGCCTTAAAAAGCGTATCGGTTTGTTGTCTTACTTGCGTTCCCAAGACAATTTGGAAAAACATCACAAAAATAGAAACAAGTCCTACTCCTCTTACAAGGAAAGAAAAAGTAGAAAATGAAATCTGTTTTTTTTCTCTTTTGATGAGTTGAATCAAAAGCAACTGAACTGAAATCATAACCACAACTCCTATCATGTGGTAGGTAATCATGTAAGGATTTAGGTTGGTATCTACTGTCAATTTTCCTAGCCAAGCTTGAAAGAAAACAAGAAACAACTGAAAAATAGCTAACCCTAAAAACCATTTGTTTACTTTCCATTTTCGTGTAGCCAATACAATGGTAATCAGAGCAAAAAGCCCCA
Organism: Crocinitomicaceae bacterium; assembly: GCA_024639505.1. Taxonomy (GTDB): domain Bacteria; phylum Bacteroidota; class Bacteroidia; order Flavobacteriales_D; family CAJJDF01; genus CAJJDF01. The sequence continues at coordinate 4,359 of JAHEIE010000051.1, read as the reverse complement.
ACAAAGCACCAAACAATCTATTGATATACTCGGTCCAAGTATGAAATACATTAAAAATTGCATAATCATGCTTCGTGTATTTCGTCCAATTTTCTGGATTGTATTGTTCGGTTGCCACAAATTCGGAATTCGATTTCCATAGTGCTTCATCGTGAATTATCATTTGGCCTTTCACAAACTCTTTTCCTTCTTCCCATTGCAATTGGGCCTCCTCAGTTGGAGGAATCAAATATCCAAAACACTTTGGCCAATCTGGACACCCCATACCAGATCCAGTCATTCTTACTACACTTCCTGCAATTATCACTAAAAAAATATTGATAAGAACAATCCACGAAAAACGGTTTAAACTCTTCATAATTAATTTATTGTTGTTTTATAAAATCGGAAATATTGAACAAAACATCTCTACTGATTGTGGTTTCTATTTCTGAATACTCATCTGGCATACCCGAATCTGAAGGCTGTAGTAAATGATTCAGTTCGTTGTATCTACTAAATTGAATAGTACGTTTTAAGAACATTTTTCCTTTGGACTTCTTCAATGCTTTTTCAATCTCTTTCATATTGGGTTTGAGAGGAACTTGCACATCCTTTCCTCCGCCAATTGCCAAAACCGAACATCTCAATTTCGTCAAGTAATCCTCCGGAACAACTGATACAAATTCTTTGTACCAATCACTATTCAAAAGTTTGAATTGAGTCTCAATAAAAAGCTCTTTGTTAGACTCATCCATCTTTTTCTGTTCAACATAAGCTTCCAGAATTGATTTTAGATTGACACTTTTCTCCTCTCCATTTTGTTTCATCACAACTTCATCAATCGCCTCAAACAAGGCTTTTTGCTCTGCTATTATTTCAGTTGAAACTCCCTGATTCTTATAAATAATTTCTCGTTGGAGATGCATCATTTCCGAAATAGGCATTCCCGGAGCTGCCAACAAAATTACAAAGTCAATTTTTCGTTTATTCTGGCTCGCATACTTGGGAGCTAAAATCCCTCCTTCGCTGTGTCCCAAAACACCTAATTTACTCACAGATTTATGAGAAGAAATCGTTTCCATTACAGCATCCAAATCACTGTACAAATCTGACAAAGAAGAGCCTGCATAAACACCCGAAGATTTTCCTACGCCTCTTTCGTCATACCTGAATGAACCAATTCCTTGTTGTGCAAGATGCTCCGCAATTACAGCAAAGGGCCTGTGTCCAAATAATTCTGAATCTCTGTTCTGAGGACCAGAGCCAGAAACCAGAACTACAACTGGAAATTTCCCATCTTTCGAGGGCAAAGTAAGTGTTCCGGATAGCAAAATAGAATCTGTCACATTTTCAACATTCAATTCTTGTGTGAAAAACTGATCAAAACTCTTTGGAGTTTGAGGTCTTTTCATTTCTTTTTTTACCAAAGAATCCTTAGTCATAACTAAATCCAAAACAAATCCGTTCTGTGTAAAAATACCAATCATAGAATCTTTTGAATATTCACCTTCATAAGAAATTCCTAGTTTTTCGTGAATAAAAAGGAAACTTGACTCATCCCAAAACACAGAATCAAATTCATATTTTATTGATGGATTGCTTGGGGCAACCAAAAAAACAGATTGAAAAACCCCCTTGGTTTGAACATCAAGTGTAATTTCTTGAGAAGTCCCCAAAACCTTTAATTCTCCGTTCCATTTTCCTTCGAATATTTGTCCGAATGAAAATAGAGAAAAACAAAGAAAAACAACACTTACTAAACTTTTCATTTGAATGATTTTTGACTAAATAATTTGTTCATTCAAATTTACTATTCTAATCAAGAAAATGCCACAAAAAGCGAAAAACCATTTGATTTTTTCAGCTATTTCATAAAAAAAACAATTGAGAATAAAGCATAAAACGAACACTCACAGTCTGGAACCTGAGAAAAAGGCTATTCTCAATCTTTCTCTGGCAAGATTTTTGATAAGGTTGTTATCTTCGCGAAACACATTTTATGCACAAATTAATTGCCTTTTTAGTATACATTTTCACGCTTTCTGTATTAGGAAATTCGCAGAAAGTTACGGTGATGAATTACACAACTCAGCAACCCATAGAAAATGTGCAAATTACCAACCAAGAAGGAAGCGTACTTCTATATTCCGATACAAAAGGTGAAGTGTCGCTGAACGATTTCGGTTTAAAAGAATTGATTTATTTTTCACACCCTTCTTTTGAAAGTGCTATTATTTCTATTTCTCAAGTAATTGAAAACAACTACGAAGTATTTCTATTTGATGAAATTCTTCTTCCACAAATTGACATAAAACCGCCCCGAGAAAATACGCATGAAGATTTTTCATCGGTACGAATCAACAAAATTTCTCTTCAAGACATTAAGTTAACTCTACCCCAAACCTCTGCTGATATGCTCCAAAAAAATGCAAATATTTTGATTCAAAAGAGTCAGTCTGGAGGCGGAAGTCCAATTATTAGAGGATTTGAGGCGAATAAAATTCTTTTAGTGGTGGATGGAGTAAGGATGAATAACGCGATATACAGAAGTGGACATTTGCAAAATGCAATAACCGTAGATGCCAATATTCTGCAAAACACCGATGTGTTTTATGGTCCTGGATCTGTTATTTACGGGAGTGATGCGTTGGGCGGAGTCATTCATTTTCATACCAAAAACCCAGAACATTCAATGGACACAACACTTGCAACTTCTGCAAATGCAATGGCCAGATTAGGAACTGCTAATGGAGAGCAAACTTATCATGTTGATTTTAATTTAGGTTCAAAAAAACTGGCTTCTCTTTCATCCATCACATTCAGTTCTTTTAGTGATTTTGAAATGGGGAAAAATAGAACTCACGGATATTCTGATTTTGGAAAAATAAAAGAGTACACAAACATAACGAGCAACGGAGATTTTGTTGAAATCAATGAGAATGAAAACTCTATGCCAAGAACTGGCTACCAGCAATTGGATATACTCCAAAAACTGAGTTACCAGATAAAAGAAGGACTAAACCTTGTAATGAATGTGCAATACTCTACTTCTTCAAAAATAAATAGATTTGACAAACTGAATGAATACCGGAATGGAGCTTTGCGTTTTTCTGAATGGCATTACGGACCGCAAAACAGAATCTTAACTTCATTAAAACTTGAAAACAAAAACGAATCAAAATTCTCCGATTATTATACAATCATTGCGGCATTTCAAAAAATTGATGAAGATAGAATTTCAAGGAGTTTTGGTTCTTCGAGCCGATTTACAGAAATGGAAGACGTATTTGTATATAGCTTGAATGCAGACTTCCTGAAAAAACTATCCAATAATGAAGTTCTATATTTTGGCGCAGAAGTCACTCATAATCAAGTGAATTCTACTGCCAATGAAGAAAACATAGTTACAGGTACAAAAACACCTACACAAACAAGATATCCTGGAGGAGAAAATAGAATTACTTCGATGGCTTTTTACACCACAATTGATAAAAAAATCACCGAAAATGTAATCGTAAATCTTGGAGCTCGATACAGTCATTTTGTGAATTACTCTCAATTATCAGACTCTACTTTTACAAATTTCCCATTCAGAACTATTGATTTTAATACGGGAGCACTTTCCGGAAGCTTCAGCGTGAAATACGAAGAAAAGAACGGAGTCAGAATCGAATTGATAGGCTCTTCAGGATTTCGAGCGCCAAACGTAGATGACTATGGAAAAGTATTTGAGCGAAACGGAGATTTAGTTGTACCGAACAACAATCTAAAACCAGAATTTGTATACACCGGTGAACTTAACATATCCAAAAAATGGATAAAAAATGAACGAGAATATCTCCATTTAAAAGCTGCAGGATTTTACACTTCGCTCACTAACACTCTAGTTCTCAATAATTACCAACTGAATGGGAACGATTCTATTGTATATCGCGGGGACAAAGTAAATTTAGTTTCCAATCAAAATATAAATTCGGCATTGATTTACGGAGCCTCGTTTGATATGAGATTTGCCTTTACACCTTACTTGAAATTCATTGCCGCTATCAACTTTACCCAAGGAGAAAACGTAACGGACAATACTCCACTGTCTCACATTCCTCCTGTTTTTGGAAGAGCTGCACTAAACTACACGAGCAAAAAAATCCAATTGCAGCTTGCGAGCCAGTTCAACGGAATGAAAAAAATTGAAGATTTTGGGGCAGACGGAACAGACAATCCAGAGGAAGCAACTTTAGATGGATCGCCTGCTTGGACTACCTTAAACCTATACTCTACCTACAAAATCACCAACTCGCTAAGTGTACAAATTGGAATTGAAAACATCTTGGACACCCATTACAAACAATTTGCATCGGGAGTTAGCGCACTTGGTCG
>JAHEIE010000049.1 GCA_024639505.1 Crocinitomicaceae bacterium | reverse complement strand
CATCTACGTAATCAACAACACCATCTCCTTCTGCATTAATTAGAGTTCTTGAGTCTCTTGCAACCAATCCTTCGATTCCTGTTCCAACAATTGGAGAGTTAGGAATCAACAAAGGAACTGCTTGACGCTGCATGTTAGATCCCATCAGGGCTCTGTTCGCATCATCATGCTCCAAGAAAGGAATCAAAGAGGCAGCAATAGAAGCAATTTGGTTAGCTCCTACATCCATGTACTTCAAAGTACTTGGGTCTACCAATGGGAAATCACCTTCAAGTCTAGCTTTTACTTCGTCAGTCTTAAAGTTTCCTTTTTTGTCAATTTCAGTATTCAGCTGAGCGATAATCGTATTATCTTCCTCTTCTGCACTTAAATAAATTGGTCCTTTTTCTAACTGTACTTTTCCTTTTTCAATCTCCCAATATGGAGTTTCAATAAATCCAAGTTTATTAATTTTTGCGTAAACGCACAAAGAAGAAATAAGTCCAATGTTTGGTCCTTCAGGTGTTTCAATCGTACACAATCTTCCGTAGTGTGTGTAGTGAACATCTCTCACCTCAAAACCTGCTCTTTCTCTCGATAAACCACCAGGTCCAAGGGCAGACAATCTTCTTTTGTGAGTTACCTCTGCTAGTGGATTCGTTTGATCCATAAACTGAGAAAGCTGATTTGTTCCAAAGAATGAATTGATTACAGAAGATAATGCTTTTGCATTAATCAAATCAGCAGGTGTAAACACCTCATTATCTCTTACGTTCATTCTTTCACGTATAGTTCTTGACATTCTTGCAAGTCCCACTCCAAATTGGTTGTACAACTGCTCTCCTACCGTTCTTACACGTCTATTACTCAAGTGATCAATGTCATCAATCTCTGCCTTTGCATTGATCAGTTCTATCAAATACTTAATGATATTAATGATATCTTCTCTAGTCAAGACTCTTTGGTCCATTCCTAAATCAGTACCTAATTTTTTATTAATTCTGTATCTTCCTACTTCGCCTAAATCATATCTAGCTTCAGAGAAAAACAATTTGTCTATAACTCCTCTTGCAGTATCAATGTCTGGCGGTTCAGCATTACGAAGTTGTCTATAGATATGCTCTACAGCTTCTTTTTCTGAGTTCGAAGTATCTTTTTGCAACGTATTGTAAATAATCGAGAAGTTAGAAGCAGTAATATCTTCCTTGTTAATGATTATTTTCTTAACCCCTTCTTCGATAATTAAATCAATGTTCTCTTCAGTCAAAACGATATCTCTATCCAATACTACTTCGTTTCTTTCAATAGAAACAACCTCACCAGTATCTTCGTCCACAAAATCTTCAACCCAAGTTTTAAGAACTCTAGCAGCTAATTTAGATCCAACTAATTTTTTCTTAGCTGATTTACTAACGCTCACTTCATGAGCAAGGTCAAAAATTTCTAAGATATCTTTATCTGTTTCAAATCCAATTGCTCTCAAAAGAGTAGTTACAGGAAGCTTTTTCTTTCTATCAATATATGCATACAAGATATCATTGATATCAGTTGCGAATTCTATCCAGGAACCTTTGAAAGGTATAACTCTGGCAGAATATAATTTTGTACCATTAGCGTGAGTGCTATGTCCAAAGAAAACACCAGGTGACCTATGCAATTGTGATACGATTACACGCTCCGCTCCATTTATGATAAATGAACCTTTTGGAGACATGTAAGGAATTGTTCCTAAATATACATCCTGAACAATGGTTTCAAAATCTTCGTGTTCTGGATCAGTACAATATAATTTTAGTTTTGCTTTAAGAGGAACACTATAAGTTAATCCTCTATCGATACACTCAGTAATAGAGTAACGTGGTGGATCCACGAAATAATCGATAAATTCCAGTACGAATTGATTTCTTGTATCCGTAATTGGGAAATTTTCACTAAACACCTTAAATAGACCTTCGTCCGCTCTTCTGTCGGGTGCTGTTTCTAGTTGAAAAAAGTTTGTAAATGATTCCAATTGAATTTCTAAGAAATCCGGGTAATCAAATTTATTGTGATTCGAAGAGAAGTTTACTCTTATTGGGTCGAACTTTATATTAGCCATGTAAAATTGTTGATTTAAATCCTTTTATTCTAAATCTTGCTGATCAAACTCTTAGCTTAATCACTGGTTATAAGTTGCTTAAAACCAGTTTACCATTTATTGTTACTCTCTATAAAAAAATGGTTCTTATAGAAACAACAAAAGGTTTAGATGCATAAAGCACCTAAACCATTAGTGTTTTGAAGTAACTTATTACTTAACTTCAACTTCAGCTCCAGCTTCTTCAAGAGAAGTTTTAAGACCTTCAGCTTCGTCTTTAGAAATTCCTTCTTTGATAGTATTTGGTGCACCATCAACGATATCTTTCGCTTCTTTCAATCCTAAACCAGTTAATTCTTTAACTAATTTTACTACTGCTAACTTAGAACCTCCAGCCGCTTTCAAGATTACATCGAATTCAGTCTTTTCTTCTGCTGCATCAGCTCCACCTGCTGCTGGTCCTGCAACTACTGCTGCTGCCGCTGCTGGCTCAATGTTGTACTCATCTTTCAAGATTGTTGCCAATTCTTGAACGTCTTTTACAGTTAAGTTTACTAATTCTTCTGCTAATTTTGCTAAATCTGCCATTTTTTATTTTTTTATTGTGTGTTATTCTATTTATTTAATCATTCTTGAGAGAAGCATCCGTTACAACTAACAGAACTCAAGAAACTTTCTTTTTAACGTTCTCCTAAAGTTTTTACTAAACCTGCAATTGTACTTCCTCCCGAATTAAGGGCAGAAATAACGTTCTTAGCAGGTGATTGAAGAAGTGTAATGATTTCTCCAATAAGTTCCTCTTTAGATTTAAGAGCTACTAAGGTATCGATTTGATCATCACCTACAAAGATTGCTTCTTCTACAAAAGCACCTTTTAAAATAGGTCTATCACTTTTCTTTCTAAACTCTTTAATGATTTTTGCAGGCTCATTTCCTTTTTCACTTATCATCAAAGAAGTTTGACCCTTCAATAAATCATAAAATGGAGACATGTCCTTTCCTTCAATGTTTTCAAGAGCCTTCTTTACCAAAGTATTTTTAACTACCTCTAAAGAAACTTCTCCTTTAAAACATCTTCTTCTCAATTTACTTGTTTCATCAGCACTTAATTCTGATGTATCAGCCAAATAAAAGATACTTGCATTACTTATCTTGTCAGTTAAGTATGCTATTTGTTTGCTTTTTTCGTCTTTATTCATTGCTGTTTTTTTTAAATAGAACTTACGTCCACATTAATACTCGGACTCATTGTAGATGACATGAAAATGCTCTTTACATACTGCCCTTTTGCAGATGCTGGCTTTAACTTTACAATTGTATCTATCAATTCTTTTGCATTTCCAAAGATATTATCTCCAGAAAAAGATGCTTTTCCTATTAGAGTATGAATAATTCCAAACTTATCTACTTTGAAATCAATTTTTCCTCCTTTTGAATCCTTTACAGCTTTAGCAACATCCATAGTTACTGTTCCTGTTTTTGGATTTGGCATTAAATTTCTTGGTCCTAGTATTCTTCCTAAGGCACCAATTTTACCCATTACGTTCGGAGTAGAAATGATTACATCTACATCTGTCCAGCCTCCTTTGATTTTTTCGATGTACTCGTCCAATCCTACGAAATCTGCACCAGCTTCTTTAGCTTCTGCTTCTTTGTCAGGAGTGCACAAAACCAAAACTTTCATATCTTTCCCAGTTCCATTTGGTAAAGAAACGCTTCCTCTTACCATTTGATCTGCTTTTCTTGGGTCAACATTAAGCCTGATTGCTACATCTACAGTTGCATCAAATTTTACTGTCGTAATTTCCTTAATTAAATTACTCGCATCTTTTAAAGAATAAGACTTTTCCAAGTCATATTTCTCCAAAATTGCTCTTTTTGCTTTTGACATTTGTTATTATTTATTATTAATTATTGCTCCATGGTGGAGTCCCTTGTACTGTTAATCCCATGCTTCTTGCCGTTCCAGCTACCATTCTCATTGCTGATTCAATTACGAAACAGTTCAAATCAGGCATTTTGTCTTCTGCAATAGCTTTCACTTGATCCCAAGTTACTTTTCCAACTTTCACTCTGTTTGGCTCTGCTGAACCAGATTTAAGCTTAGCTGCTTCTAATAATTGAACAGCTGCTGGTGGAGTTTTAATTACAAAATCGAATGACTTATCCGAATATACTGTAATAACTGCAGGAAGAACTTTTCCTGGTTTATCTTGTGTTCTAGCATTAAACTGCTTACAGAACTCCATGATGTTCACACCTTTTGCTCCTAGTGCAGGTCCAACTGGTGGTGAAGGATTCGCAGCCCCTCCTTTGATTTGTAGTTTAATTAAACCACTTACTTCTTTAGCCATCTTTTAGTTAATTATTGCTTTTCTACTTGCATGTAATTCAATTCAACAGGAGTCTTCCTACCAAATATCTTTATCATGATTTTTAATTTTTTCTTTTCTTCGTTAACCTCCTCAATAATCCCATCAAACTTGTTGAAAGGACCATCAGTTACAGTTACACTTTCTCCAACTTGGAAATCAATTGTTGCTTGATCCTCCAAATCAATAGAATCATCAGCATGACCCAAAATTCTATTAACTTCACTTTCTCTCAATGCAGATGGATCTCCTCCTTTTTCAAGTCCAAGAAACCCCATTACATTTGGGATACTTTTTATAAGGTGCTTTACTTCACCCTGAAGATTTGTCTGAACCATTATACAACCCGGCAACAAACTTTTTTCTTTTACTATTTTTTTTCCGTCTTTAATTTGAACAACTCTTTCCATCGGAACAATTACTTGACCAATGTATGATGACATATTCAATCTTTCGATTTCAATATCTAAATATTCTTTTGACTTCTTTTCTTTACCTGTTACGGTCTTTACTATATACCACTTCATAAGGTTATCCAATAAATTGGTAAATAAATCCTAATACACCTTTCCAACCTCCAACGTTTATTCCGAAAGTAAAATCCATTAACCAAACAAGAACAGATACTATCGCTGAAGCGATAAGCACAACGAACGCACTGTTTTGAAGTTCTGACCAAGTTGGCCATGTTACTTTTTCAAATAGTTCAGAAACTACTTCTCGTATGTATGTTCTAATTTTAACCATTTCTTATTTGTTAAACTATTTCTAGTCTGTTATTGTGAATAAACACATTATTCAGTTTAAATCGAAGAAACATCCTTGTCCTAAAGATTTACTTCTCGTCTTCGTACTTCATTATTTCAAATAAACATTAAAGTTTATTTCAACTTTATCTCTTTCATTAGCACGGGTGGAGAGACTCGAACTCCCGGCACCTGGTTTTGGAGACCAGTGCTCTACCAGCTGAGCTACACCCGTAAAAATAGCAAAACAATTCCAGTCTTATATAAGACTGGAATTGTCAACTATTATATTGGTATAATTCTTAATCTAGAATCTCAGTAACCTGACCTGCTCCTACTGTTCTTCCTCCTTCTCTGATTGCAAATCTAAGTCCTTTAGACATTGCAACTGGAACGATCAAATCAACAGTGATTGTTACGTTATCACCAGGCATTACCATTTCTCTTCCTGCTTCTAGAGAAATTTCTCCAGTTACATCAGTAGTTCTTAGGTAAAACTGAGGTCTGTATTTGTTTTGGAATGGAGTATGTCTTCCTCCTTCTTCTTTCTTCAATACATAAATCTCTGCTTTGAATTTTTTGTGAGGCTTAATTGTACCTGGTCTTGTAATAACCATTCCTCTTTTGATTGCAGATTTTTCAACCCCTCTCAATAAAAGTCCTACGTTATCTCCAGCTTCTCCTCTGTCCAAAATTTTTCTAAACATTTCAACTCCTGTTACAGTAGATTTCAATGGAGTTTCAATCATTCCTGAAATTTCAACTTCATCTCCAGAGTTAATAACTCCAGTTTCAATTCTTCCTGTAGCAACAGTTCCTCTTCCAGTAATTGAGAATACATCTTCAACTGGCATTAAGAAATCTTTATCTACATCTCTTGGAGGTAATTCGATCCAAGTATCAACAGCTTCCATCAATTCGTTTACAGTAGCAACCCACTTCTCTTCTCCGTTAAGAGCTCCAAGTGCAGATCCAGCGATAACTGGTCCGTTATCACCATCATATTGATAGAAAGACAATAATTCTCTGATTTCCATTTCAACTAGTTCTAACAACTCTTCGTCATCAACCATATCCACTTTATTCATGAATACAACCATTCTTGGAACACCTACTTGTCTTCCTAATAAGATGTGCTCTCTAGTTTGAGGCATTGGTCCATCAGTTGCAGCAACAACCAAGATAGCTCCATCCATTTGCGCAGCACCCGTTACCATGTTCTTAACGTAATCCGCGTGACCTGGACAATCTACGTGAGCGTAGTGCCTGTTTGCTGTTTGGTATTCAATGTGTGAAGTGTTAATCGTAATCCCTCTTTCTTTTTCTTCAGGGGCATTATCAATTGAACTAAAATCTCTGTTCTCAGCTAATCCCTGAGAAGCAAGCACACTAGAAATAGCGGCTGTTAAAGTAGTTTTTCCGTGATCTACGTGACCAATTGTACCGATGTTTACGTGCGGTTTTGATCTGTCGAATGTTTCTTTAGCCATGGCTATGTTGTTTTTTTGTTGTTATTATTAATTTATATTATAAGTAGTTTAATTAGAGCTAATGACGGGAATTGAACCCGTGACCTCTTCCTTACCAAGGAAGTGCTCTACCCCTGAGCTACATCAGCAAAATAATGAGCGGGAGACGGGGCTCAAACCCGCGACCCTCAGCTTGGAAGGCTGACGCTCTATCAACTGAGCTACTCCCGCTTATAATCTTACTAATTTATTCTTGTGGGGAGAGCAGGATTCGAACCTGCGAAGACGTAGTCAGCAGATTTACAGTCTGCCCTCGTTGGCCGCTTGAGTATCTCCCCAAATGAATTATATTTCAAAAAACTTAAGGCCTACGTGAAGGCTTTATAACATGAAAAAATCATGCTTATTTTAAAAAAAAAAGAGCCGATAGAGGGACTCGAACCCACGACCTGCTGATTACAAATCAGCTGCTCTAGCCAGCTGAGCTATATCGGCTTTTATTCCCCTGTGTGTTTTAGGGTTTGCAAATTTAGAAAAGATATTTTACTAATCAAACATTTTTAATAAAAATATTTACTTTTTTTTATCTTCCTTAGTTATTCACTTTTTACTGCCTGAAAATAAGCGATTTTTTAAACAAAAAAAAAGCCCTGTCGCGATTGACAGGGCCCAAAATTAATATATTTTTTATTAATTTCTACTTTTGTGTTTACTAATTTGTCTTCGTAGTGCTTCCACAGCTTCATCTGTGGCTTCTTCAAACGTTTTACACTGTTTTTTTGCAAACAAATCTTTTCCTGGGATTGCTAATTTAATTTCTGCTACTTTATTTTCTTTATCCGCTGGCTCTAATTTTAAAAATACATCCCCTCCTATTATTTTGTCGTAGTATTGATTTAGTTTTTCCAATTTCTCCTCTACGAATTTAATGAGTTTTTGATCTGCATCGAAATGAATTGATTGAACTTTGATTTCCATAATTCTTGTTTTTTAATGTTAATACTAATTTTCTTTCGGATGAAACTTCTTATATGCATCCTTTAATCTTTCTATTGAGTTGTGGGTGTATACCTGAGTTGCTGACAGATTTGCATGCCCTAATATCTCTTTAATTGTGTGGAGCTGAGCACCATTGTTTAGCATGTTTGTGGCAAACGAATGCCTCATGGTGTGAGGACTCTTTTTCTTTTCATTGGTAACTAATCCAAGATAATGATTTACCAATCGATACACAAACTTTTCGTACAGTTTGTTCCCCTTATTTGTTATGAGTAAAAAACCTGATTCGCCTGAGAATACGTTCGCTTTTTCTTCCTTATATAAATGAATAAGAGTTTGGATATTTTGGGTAATGGGTACTATTCTTTCTTTATTCCCTTTCCCTAGAACCTTTATTTGATCTTTCTCGATGTCCGATTCTTTGATTTGAATTAATTCTGACAGCCTAATTCCTGTTCCTGAAAGTAACTCTAGTACCAACACATCTCTTAAACCGTTGAAATCTCCTGAAAAAACCTTGAGCTCAAACAATTCATTCAACTTTCTTTGTTCAAAATACACGGGTAATTTCTTCGATTGCTTTGGAGAGATTATTTTGTTCATTGGGTTTACTCCTATTTCTTTTCTGATAAGAAGATATTTGTAAAAGGATTTTAGAGTAGATATTTTTCGATTAATAGATCTGCTAGAAATTTCATTCTCTTTTAACTCCACTATCCACATACGAATTTCATTGTGTGTGGCTTCTGCAAAATGGGATAATCTAAATGTTTGTGATAGGAAATCCTGAAACTGAGATAAATCGGTTGAATAGGACGTAAGTGTATGCACCGAGAGTCTTCGTTCGTTTTGAACGTAGTTTTGAAAACTTTCAAGTTGTTCAAGATAGGTATTCATACTCTTTTTTTCTTTACTTAAATATACATCAATAGAGATAAATTATCAAACGAAAGATGATATAAATAAGCTTTTTATTTAATTTAATAATCAAAAGAAAAAACGATAAAATAACATCACCTTTCAAAAACAAACTTTTGTTTTCCAATTTTTTAACCAATATAGTCTGAATAACAACTTCAATAAAAAAATGTGAGTTTGAAAATCATAATCATAAAAAAAGCCATTACCGAGTAAACGATAATGGCTCAAACATTTGAAAGTTAATTTCTTATTTATCTTCCGATACTTCTTCGAAATCTACATCAGTTACTTCTTCATCTCCTTCAGAATTTGCTTCTGCACCTCCTTGTGCTCCAGCCTCATCTTGTGCTGCATACATTTCTTGACTAGCCGCTTGGAACGTGGTAGTTACTTTTTCAATACCTGCTTTCATTGCAGCCAAATCTTTTGATTCATGTGCAGTTTTTAATTCTGCTAGCGCTTCCTCTATTGGTGCTTTTTTGTCCGCTGGAATTTTATCTCCGTACTCTTCCAATTGCTTTTCTGTTTGGAAAATTAAGCTATCCGCTTGGTTTACAGTTTCAGCTTCTTCCATTTTAGCTTTATCTGCATCTGCATTTGCTTCTGCTTCTTGCTTCATTTTTTGGATTTCTTCATCGCTCAATCCTGAAGATGCTTCAATTCTTATGTTTTGCTCTTTTCCTGTTGCTTTATCTTTAGCAGAAACATTGATGATTCCGTTTGCATCGATATCAAAGATTACTTCAATCTGAGGCTCTCCTCTTCTTGCTGGTGGAATATCTGTCAATTGAAATCTTCCTAGAGTTCTGTTGTCAGCCGCCATTGGTCTTTCTCCTTGCAATACATGTATGTCAACTGCTGGTTGATTATCTGCCGCTGTAGAGAATACTTGAGATTTTTTTGTTGGAATAGTTGTATTGGCATCAATTAATCTTGTCAATACTCCTCCCATAGTTTCTATTCCCAATGACAATGGAGTTACATCCAACAATAGAACATCTTTCACTTCTCCTGTCAAAACTCCCCCTTGAATAGCTGCTCCTACTGCAACAACCTCGTCTGGGTTTACTCCTTTAGAAGGTTCTTTTCCAAAATACTTCTTAACTGCTTCTTGAACAGCTGGTATTCTTGTAGAACCTCCAACTAAAATCACTTCATCGATATCACTTGAAGATAAACCAGCAGACTTCATTGCGGTCATACATGGTTCGATTGTTCTTTTTACTAAATCATCAATTAATTGCTCGAACTGTGCTCTAGTTAATGTTCTTACCAAGTGTTTTGGGATTCCATTTACTGGCATGATGTAAGGCAAGTTGATTTCAGAAGAAGTCGTACTTGACAACTCAATCTTTGCTTTTTCTGCTGCTTCTTTTAGTCTTTGAAGAGCCATTGGATCTTCTTTCAGATCAATTCCTTCGTCTTTTTTGAACTCGTCTGCTAACCAATCGATTATTTTTTGGTCAACATCATCACCTCCTAAATGCGTATCTCCGTCTGTTGCCAAAACTTCAAATACTCCGTCTCCTAGTTCCAGAATAGAAACATCATGTGTTCCTCCACCAAAATCAAATACTACTACTTTTTGGTCTGTATTCTTTTTATCTAATCCATAAGCTAAAGCTGCCGCTGTAGGCTCGTTGATAATTCTTTTGATTGTTAATCCTGCAATTTCTCCTGCTTCTTTTGTAGCTTGTCTTTGAGAATCGTTGAAGTATGCTGGTACTGTAACTACAGCTTCAGTTACTGTATTTCCCAAATAATCTTCTGCAGTTTTCTTCATTTTTTGAAGAATCATTGCTGAAATTTCTTGTGGAGTGTACAATCTGTCGTCAATTTTTACTCTTGGAGTGTTGTTGTCTCCTTTTACAACTTCGTATGGTACTCTTGCAACTTCCTTACTTGACTCATCAAAACTATTCCCCATGAACCTCTTGATAGAGAATATCGTTTTTGTAGGGTTAGTAATTGCTTGTCTTTTTGCTGGATCACCCACTTTTCTTTCTCCTCCATCTACAAAAGCCACTACAGATGGCGTAGTTCTTTTTCCTTCGCTGTTAGGAATTACCACTGGCTCGTTTCCTTCCATTACAGAAACGCATGAGTTAGTTGTTCCTAAATCTATTCCTATTATTTTACTCATAATTTTTATGTATTGTTTTTTATTAAAAATTCAATTTCCCTTATTCAATGATTGTGCCACCAGAGTTTTGGTGTCAGTTTTATGACATTGTTATATAAATTGGGGTGTCAGAAAGACAGAATGGCAGAGTATGAATTAGCAAATTTGATAAATTGATAATGTGCCAATGCTTAGGTGAAATATAATTGTGATTAGAATTCACTATCACTAATCGAAAAAAAGTACATTAAACAGATTGTATAATTATTATTTCAAGTCCTTTTTGATTTTTATAAAAATTTCAAAACTACCTACAATATTTTAACCCCATTCAGTAAGAAAATAAAACTTTCAGTACTAAGATGGAAATTATCAATTACTAATAAAGAGTCCAAGCACTCAACCCCTCATCACAAAAATCAAAAGCTCTTTCTTGTCCGCCAAATTGTTCAAGCATTTCAATTACATAGTTTTTTTTACTTTCTTCTGCATAAAAAATCATAAAACCTCCTCCCCCAGCACCAGATATTTTTCCTCCTGTTGCCCCTGCTGAGATAGCTGTGGAATAAATTTCATCAATCAATTCGTTAGTTATTCCAGCTGCCATTTGTTTTTTATTCTCCCAACTGGTAGAAAGTATTTCTCCGATTTTATGCAATTCTTGGTTACCTAAAGCTTCTTTCATCAAGAAAGCTTGTTCTTTTACCAAGTGCATAGCTTGTAATGGCTTCTCTTGTTTCGTTTGGGCATTATTGGCTTGGGTTTCAATAATTTTTGCCGATTCCCTACTCGTTTTGGTGTAATATAAAATTAAATTTTTCTGCAATTCATTTTTTAGGCTATCGCCTAGGATTATTGGATTCACAGCTACTTTATTACCTTCGTAAAACTCCATAAAGTTTATTCCACCATAAGTTGCAGCATATTGATCCTGCCGTCCTCCAGCCATTTTCAAATCCACTCGCTCAATGTCATAGGCTAACTGTGCAATTTCGTTTTTCTCGAGAGATAAATTAAGCCACTTTACAAAAGCACCTAAAGCAGAAACTACTATTGTGGAGGAAGTACCCAGACCCGAGCCCGAAGAAACATCCATGGATGTTATCATCTCAAACGATAGTTTTTCGTTGGTAAATTGCTTTACAATTCTGTTGTAAACTCCTACTTGTAAATCCAAAAAACCACCAACCGGCAATTCCTTAGCCGAATCAAATTCTAGTTTTTGAGAACTATCTTCGTTTCTGATGATAATCTTTCCATCGGTTCGAGGGATAATTGTAGTGCGAGCATACAATGAAATTGCTACATTGAGAATAGCCCCACCAAATTGATCGCAGTAAGGACTAACATCCGTTCCTCCTCCAGCCAATCCTATTCTAAATGGTGCTTTACTTTTTATTCTCATGATTTGTATTTCCGAAAAACTAATACTATGAAAACAAAATTAAACTTCCTTTTCTATCGCGTAATTATTTCTGTTAGGAGAATTACGACCTATTAACTCGGCAATAAATCCCGCCAAAAACAATTGTGTACCCACAATCATCGAGAATAAAGCGATGTGAAACAATGTGTTGTCTGCCAATAAAGTAGCTCCTTTATTGATAAATAGCTTGTCTATTCCCAACCAAAGTGTCAATCCGAATCCTAGTATAAAAAATAAGGTTCCTATTAACCCGAAAAAGTGCATTGGTTTTTTTCCGAAACGAGTAATAAAAGTAATCGTGAATAAATCTAAAAATCCATTGACAAAACGATTCAATCCAAACTTAGAAACACCATATTTTCGTTCTTGATGTTGTACTACTTTCTCTCCTATTTTATCAAAACCTGCTCCTTTGGCAATCACTGGAATATACCTGTGCATTTCACCAAAAATCTCTATGGAACGAACCACATCACCTTTGTAGGCTTTGAGCCCACAATTCATGTCATGTAATTTAATTCCGCTAAATATTCTGGTTACACCGTTGTATAATTTAGTTGGGATTGTTTTGGACAATGGATCATGTCTCTCTTTTTTCCAACCAGAAACAATATCAAAATCATCTTTAGTAATCATATTGTACAATTCTGGAATTTCATCAGGACTATCCTGCAAATCGGCATCCATAGTAATCACTACTCCTCCTCTTGTTGCTGCAAAACCAGTATTCAAAGCTGCTGATTTTCCGTAATTTCTTCGGAATTTAATTCCTTTAATAAATGGAAAACTAGTTTTAAGTTCTTCTAAAATTGCCCAAGATTTATCCTTGCTTCCATCGTCAATCAATATAACTTCGAAAGAATAATTCTCTTTCTTGCACACTTTTTCTATCCAGGTAATTAATTCTGGCAATGACTCTTCCTCGTTAAACAAAGGAACTACGATAGATAAATCAATATTTGTTGTTTCCAATACCTTTTATTTTATTCGTTTATTTCTTCAATCCACTTGTGAATTACTCAATCAGATTTTCGATGTTTTTATCCGTTTTTAAAACTGAGGAATCCATCCCTTCAATAGTTTCAAGAGCTTTATCTAAATCTATTTTTTCAATTAATTCATTAATCCCTTCGCTATTTACATCAATCTTTTCTCCCACTTTCTCGAGTATTCCATTGAAATCTATACCATTAAATTTATCAAGTAAATTATCCAAAGCATTTACTGCCGAATTCTGTACATCTACTTTCCAGACTCCGTTTTCCATCAAAAGAGAAAGCGGAAAAGGCTTTGAGTCTCCTTCAATAAAACAATCGCAATTACTTACTTCGTTTTCGGTAACACAATCTACGGCATTTATTTTTCCGTTTTTTAGGGTTAAATTTAAGTTGTCACCTACCAAATTCATGATAGATTTAGATTTTTCTGTCACTAATAATTTTGCCTTAGCTCCATCTTTGTTTTGAATAGCCTTGTAAAATTCTTTGGCTACATTTTCTGGCGAATTAGGATTTGAACATGCGAAAAGCAGACCCAAAAATAAAAATGCAATGTATTTTAATCGATTCATCTAAGAATTTTTTTAATTGAAAATTGAAGATACAAAAAAAGGCACAATATGAATTGTGCCTTTTTTTTAAAATTAGTTAAAATACTAATTAGTGAGCAGAAACTTCTTCAGTTACTTCTTCAACCATTTCAGCGGCAGCTGAATCCATAACCTCTTCTACAGGTTCAACAGTTTCTTCTACAGTTTCCTCAACAGTTCCTTCTACTGATTCAATTGTCTCAGTTCCAGCATCTACTGCTCCTTCAGCAGCGTCAGTAGCAGCTTCACATGAAAATAATGCAACAGCAGCAACGATAGTTAAAAATTTAATTTTCATAATCTTTGATATAATAGGGTTAATAATTGTACAAAGCTAACATAATTCTAATAATCTCAAAAAAAAAGTACCTTAATTATTGAAAATCAATTGAATTTTTCGCATATCCTTCCCATTTCTCGAGAACTTGTTGCATATCTTCTGGCATTTCTGAGTTAAATTGCATGAAATCACCGGTGTAAGGATGAGTAAAACCTAAAGTTTTTGCATGCAAAGCCTGTCTTGGTAATAACTTGAAACAATTCTGAACAAATTGTTTGTATTTTGTGTAGGTTGTTCCTTTTAAAATTATTTCACCACCATAGTCAAAATCATTGAACAAGGTATGACCAATGTGCTTCATGTGAGCTCTAATTTGGTGAGTTCTTCCTGTTTCTAGTTCACACTGCACCAATGTAGTGTATCCATATCTTTTGAGAACTTTGTAATTGGTTACGGCTTCTTTACCAAAGGAACCATCTTCGTACACAGTCATTAATTTTCTATTCTTCAAAGAACGACCGATGTGTCCTTCTATTCGTCCTTCATCCTCTTGCACATCTCCCCAAACCAAAGCATAATATTTCCTCTCTGTTGTTTTATCAAAGAACTGTTTAGAAAGCTCTACCAGTGCCTTTTCTGTTTTGGCAACTACCATCAGTCCAGTAGTGTTTTTATCCAATCTATGAACAATTCCCGGTCTTCCCTCAAAATCGTCTCTTTTGGGTAAATTATCAAAATGATAAAGCAGGGCATTTGCCAAAGTTCCTTCAAAATTTCCATAACCCGGGTGAACTACCATTCCCATAGGTTTATTAATCACTGCCAAGTAATCATCTTCATAAACAAAATCCAACGGAATATTTTCGGCTACTAACTCAGTCTCTCGAACTGGGTAAGGATAACTCAATGTAATTACCTCTCCTGGTTTTGCCTTGTAATTGGGTTTAATTTCGGTACCATTTGACTTTACATAACCTTTTAGAGCAGCTTCTTTCAACTTAGTTCTTGAAATATTTGGCAACCTATTCATTAAGAACTTATCCACTCGTGTTACTTCCTGACCTGGATCCACAGTAAATTTATAATGCTCAAATAACTCCGGATTCTCTTCTGGATTTAATATCTCTTCTTCTACTTCTTTCTCTTTCTTTCGTTCTTGACTCACTGTTCTCTTAATTTAATTTTTGACAAATCGTGTTATAAATTGCCTGTTTTTTTCGTCCGTAATTCTCATTACATACATTCCGTTCTTCAAATTTGCAACATCCAAAGTGGATACAAAAGTAGTCGAAATAACCAATTTTCCAGTCAAATCAATCACATCTATGTTTTTCACCTTCTCATTGGTTGACAATTGTACGGTTATTTGAGAGTTTGCTGGATTTGGAAAAACAACTGCCTGTGGCAAAACTTCATCTTCGTTTAAGCCCACAGAATAATCTCTTTGGTATACAAAAGAAGGTCGAATCATAAGCGTCCCTTCAAAACCTGATTTTTGCCAAACTCCATTACTGTTGTAAAAAGTATTGTCCAAATTATTAATATTCTTATCAAAACCTATATTAATTCTATCTGGAGTAGTTTGAGAAATTCCAACAAAATAACTTCCGGCTGGCAGAAAGTGATTGCTATCCAAAGGATATTCATAAAACCCATTCACACCCAAATTGTAACGAGGTACATCCAGTGCAACTTTTTCATACATAATTGAGCCCGGTTTGTTTCCTGATTCACTCCACAAAGTAATGATAAATGGCGTAGAACTCATGTTGTAAGCCGAAGGGGTAAAATGAATAAAAACCGATTTTATTGAATCTCCTTGAGTCAAACTAAAACGTGATGCTATTTTTGAATTTAACCCTCCTAAACCTTGAACTCCGTATGCCGCTTCGGCCGTACCGTCATCATAAGAATAAAAATCACTAAACTCTTGAATAAACCTTAATGTATCGTTCATTCTGCAAAAATCAGGAGTTGTATTGTGCTTTACTTCTACCAAAAATGATGCGTTTGTATCGTTTACCGAAGTATCGTAAAAATATCCTGACGGAATTTTGTATTCCGTAGTGAAGTTTGTCATACCAGAAATGGATGGCGTATTTGGATTGGGGATAGTTTGCTGAAGAGCTGATTGATAAAAAATATTCAGCGTATTTCCTCCTATTAATCTCCCTACAGAGTTATTATTTCTTTGATTTACCAAAATAGAATCTTTCATTGCTGCGCTGGTTTCCCATTTAAAATGTTTCCAAGGCATAGCTGTATACTTCTTCAATAAGGTATGAGATGGCAATTGAAACGCTACATCATCTCTAATATCATCAGTTGAAAACCTAGATTGATCAAGAAAAACATAATCGATATTCCAGTGGTCAAAACTCCCTGAAAGAGAAGCGTAATTAACAAATCGAAACTTAAAACCAGCCTGTAAAAATCGAGCATCTGTAATTTTAATCATTACTTGTTTAAAGTTAGTATCTAGTTGAGTCCCATCCACTTTCCACATAGAAACCCATTCGCTATCGTTGGGCGAATAAAACTGTAACACAAGAGAGTCTTCTAGTTCTGGCTCATTGCCCAAACCTTGAGGTTGGTAATAGAAACTCAAGTAAATTGAGTCTGACAAGGTGTATGGAAATCCTGTTGTCTTTGTATCTAAAAAAATTGGTTTGGATGTTAAATAATCCGCTTTTCCATAAGTAAAGGCAGTAGAAAAATCATAAGGATAGCCATTTTCATTTAATCCATCAAATGTTACAACCCCAATCGTAGGAGGATTAATTGCATAATCATTGTTCAGATACACATAATTATCTTGCCAGTAACTTTGTGTATCTGTAGCTTTTACAAAAAATACTTGTGCAGAATCTTGTTCAACATCTGGCGGAAATACACCATAAAAATTATCAGGGTTTGCCGCTGTACCAATTGTATCATCCGTATTATAAGCCGGCCAAACCATTACGGTATTGCATACGACTGGATACGCGTCCAAATCACAAATCGTTCGCAGGCCAATTGGAGCCAGCGGAAATGTATCTATTTGGAATGAATCGGGCGTAGCCGTTGGTGTGTATTGATAATGGTAAGTAGTATCCAGCATATACCTTGCAGTATCTGCTTCAGGCAAAACTCCATTGTATATCACATAAAAAAGTGAATCATATACATTGGCATCAGTTGATTTTGCATTATATTTTTTGAACCTATCGGTAGAAAAATCGTCTTTTATAGGTAGATGAATCGTATCAATAGCATAGATAAAGAGTTCATCAATCGACCTTTGAACTGGTTTAGTTTTTCTTGCTAAAGTTGGATTTATTCCGAGTGGCTCTAAACTTTCTTGAGCAAAATTGGCAAAAGAAATAAAGAAAAGGATACAAATGGAAATTAGACGCATGTTGGATTATTTTGTCAAAATTATTATGATTTCGCTTCCTTCCGCAATGGTAAATCCTTCAACAAACTCTGGAGATTGTTGTTCTATAATTGCGCTTGCAGAATCGGACGCAGTTTTGCAATCTTGACAATTGTATACTGGAACCAAAAGAAAGTTTTTGTTTGTTAACTCTAAATTTGCCTCGCTTATTGTCTTTCCAACCAAATTTGGAACCAAAATCTGGGAAGCCCCTCCTTGTCCTTTTCCTACAACAACTGTTACCGTTGACTCTTTTTCTAATAAAAGCCCCTCTTTCACCGAATTTCCTTTATACTTAACATCAAGGACTACATCCTTATAAGGACTTGCTTCATATTCCCATTTTGGCGAAAGACCTGCGATGGTAAGTTTTGTAGAAGCCAATGATTTTGAATTATCAATAATGGAAGGTAATTTTATTTTTTGCTTTGTAGATCTCACCAAGGTCAAATAAACAATTCGCTGGCTTTTTACCCAAGATTCGGTAGTATCTGAAAAAGGAACTGGGTTTTGTAAAATAACCGTATTAAGGGGTAACGAACTGAAAACAGAATCAACAGATAATCGTAAATTATTTTCCACTGCCAATTTATTTGCCTCATCCAAAGACAGCCCCATAAAGTTAGGAGTTTCTATTTTCTCGCCATGCAACGTATAGCTTTTGAGCCACATTAAAGTACCGAAAACAAGAAAAACAACTGTGACTAGTGCCAAAATTGCATGCCTAAAAAACGGACTAGATTTGATTTTTTTCCACATGGATTTTTCGAAATAATTGGTTAGTTGACAAATATAACGAAACTCGGGGAATTGTATTTTATTACTTTCTTATATTTCGGTTGTTGAACCTGCAAGAATAAAATTAGCGAAATTGTTATTGAACCGTTACTTTTGTTTTTCTACAAAACAAAGCAAATGAATTTTACCGCATTAGACTGGTCCATTATTATTGCCTTTTTACTCATCACCTTATTTGTTGGTTTGTATTTCAAGAATTCTGCTAGTAAAAGTCTTACTGATTTTTTCTTAGCAGGTCGAAATTTACCCTGGTATATTGCCGGAATTTCTATGGTTGCAACAACATTTGCTGCCGACACACCTTTGTGGGTTGCAGAGGTTATAAAAAAGAACGGAGTTTCGGGGAATTGGCTGTGGTGGAATATGATGATTGGAGGAATGGTCACTACTTTTTTCTTTGCAAAACTGTGGCGAAGAGCCAATGTTCTTACCGAATTAGAATTTCTTGAAATAAGATATTCTGGAAAAGCGGTGAATGTTTTCAGAAGTTTTAAATCTGTTTATTTGGGAATATTTTTTAATGCAATTGTAATTGGGTGGGTAAATGCTGCCATGATAAAAATTTTGGAAGAGTTTTTTGGAATTGATTATTTTACAGCTTTTCAAGTAGTAGCAGGACTAATGGTTTTAATAGCTATTTACAGTACAATTTCTGGATTACTAGGTGTAGCAATCACCGATGCTTTGCAATTTGTACTAGCGATGGCTGGTTGTATTATTTTAGCAATTATTATGATGAATTCTGAGCAGGTTGGAGGAATTGATGGACTCAAGGAAAAGCTTCCTGCTTGGCGATTTGAATTCTTTCCAAATTTCAATTCAGCTAATTCTGTCGGTACGTTTTCTGTTTCCATTCTGGCTTTTTTAAGTTTCG
Source organism: Crocinitomicaceae bacterium (assembly GCA_024639505.1). Classification (GTDB taxonomy): domain Bacteria; phylum Bacteroidota; class Bacteroidia; order Flavobacteriales_D; family CAJJDF01; genus CAJJDF01. The sequence goes on along the minus strand of JAHEIE010000049.1, from coordinate 1,188 downwards.
TAGGTGTTCAGTGGTGGGCAAGTTGGTATCCTGGTGCCGAACCTGGCGGTGGAGGTTATATTTCGCAAAGAATGATGAGTACCAAAAATGAAAAACATTCGGTCTTTGCAACCTTGTTTTTTCAAATAGCTCATTATTGTTTACGTCCTTGGCCATGGATAATTGTAGGGCTTTGCGCCTTGGTTGTATATCCCGAACTTTCTCAAGCCGATGCTGGAAAAGGGTTTGTAAAAGCGATGAATGAATTTATGCCTTCAGGATTGAAAGGACTACTTTTTACTGCATTTTTGGGTGCTTATATGAGTACAATTTCTACTCAACTGAATTGGGGAGCGAGTTACTTAACAAATGATTTATACAAAAGAAATTTTGGTCAAAAATCAAGTCAAAAAAAACTAGTAAGAATTGGTAAACTTTTTACTGTTGTAATTATGATAGTGGCCGTAATCACTACTACTTTTATCGAAACTATTGATGGAGCCGCTCGTTTCTTAATTGGTTCTTCTGCTGGGCTTGGAGCTGTATTAATTCTGAGATGGTATTGGTGGAGAATAAATATATGGAGTGAAATAAGTGCCACTTTAGCTCCTATTCTTGGATATTCTGTTGCCAAATATATCATTGCTCCTGTGTATCAATTGGAAAATTCCAATGTTTTTATCGAAAACGAAGGAATTATTTTAGTCACAACGCTCTTCACCACCATTGTATGGCTCATAGTTACATTCATAACAAAACCAACCAGTAAAGAAAAACTGCAATCCTTTTACAATCAAGTAAAACCAGATGGCGCATGGAAACCTTTTAGACAAAAATCAAATAATGGTTCATCCAACTTGATGTACCTAGCGTTTTGTTGGATTTCATCTGTGTGGATGACCTATTCTGTTTTGTTTTTAATCGGAAAATTAATTTTTAAAGAATGGAATTCTGTAATGATTTGGGGCGCGAGCTCGTTGGTAAGTTTTATAATATTTAGGATGTTTTTGAATAAAACCTCCATCATGGATAAAGAAGAAAAAATAGATGGATAATAGTAAAAATTGGTTTGCAAGTTGGTTTGATTCTCCTCATTATCACATTCTTTACAAGAATAGGGATTATAAGGAGGCAGAATACTTTTTGAAAAAACTAACGGACTATCTTAAACCTAAGAACACAGATAAGATTTTGGACTTAGCTTGCGGA
>JAHEIE010000048.1 GCA_024639505.1 Crocinitomicaceae bacterium | reverse complement strand
TTGGGTACTTGATGTTTCCAATAATGTTGGGTTTCTGCTTCCATAATGAGCAAACTTCCATTGGATAAAGGAATATCAATTTTTTTGATTTCAGGTTTGTTTATGTGTTTCAACTGAAAAGGCCGAGATTGACCAAATGTAACGGATGCAATAACGGGGTTTATTCCCAATTCTTTCTCGTTGTCTTGGTGCCAGCCCATTCCATCTTTTCCATCTCTGTAATAGTTGAGTAAACAGCTATTGAACTCAAACCTTGTTTGTATTTCTATTCGGTTCTTAATTTCTGTAAGTTCCTTGGTCCATGATTTTGGTTGAAGTGTCAGTCCCGAGTACTTCATTACTTTTCCTTCGTCACCGTACCAAGCATTCAACCTAGGTATTTTATGTTTTTTACCAAAAACAACAATCTCATCTTGACTCCATTCAATCGTCTGGATTAGAGTGTTCATTAGTTCTTGAGACTCTTTCATATTAAAAAATCCCTCATAGAAAGTAATTTTTCCATCAGGGATTTTAATGTCAAGCTTTTCTTCAAACATGTTTTATTTTATGCTTTTCTCGATGTGTTTGGTTAATTTTTCTCTTTCCTTCATTACATCAAACCATTTTGTATTCTCATCTTTTTTGAACCAAGTCAATTGTCTTTTTGCAAAATTACGAGTGTTTTGCTTTATTTTATCAATTGCAAAATCAAGTTCGCATTCACCATCCAAGTGATTAAAAATCTCTTTGTATCCAACTGTGTTCAATGAATTTAATTCTTTCTGAGCAAAAAGTCCAGTAACTTCCTCTACCAATCCATTTTTCACCATTTCGTCAACACGAGTATTGATTCGGTCGTAAATAATCTCTCTGTCGGCAGTTATTCCTACTTGGATAATCTCAAATTCTCTTTTTTTAGCAGTTTGATTTCTCAAATCCGAGTATTTTTTACCCGTTGTAAGACAAACTTCAATAGCTCTAATTAATCGTTGTGGATTTTGCTTATCCATGAACTTAAAATGCTCGTAGTCCAGCTTTTTAAGTTTTTGTTGCATGTATCTCAGTCCCTTGTCTTCCAATTCTTTGTTGAGTTCTTCTCTCAATTCCAAATTGCTTGGTATTTCATCGATTCCACTTAGCACAGCATTTACATACAATCCCGAACCTCCAACCATAATGGCAACGTCTTGTTTTTCAAAGATTTCGTTTAGTTTGTTCATTACATCATTCTCAAATTGTCCAGCTGTGTAGAATTCTTCCACAGATATAAAATCTACAAAATGATGAGCAACTCCATCCATTTCTTCTTTCGTTGGTTTTGCAGTTCCAATGCTCATTTCTTTAAAAAACTGACGTGAATCAGCAGATATGATTTCACAATTGTACTGTTTTGCCAATTCGATAGACAAAGCAGTTTTTCCAATAGCGGTAGGACCTACTATACTAATTAATGTTTTCTTTTTCAAGTTACTTTTACGTTTCTTATGATGCGTGCAAATAGCCCTGGAAAAAATCTTTTTACGTAAATCGCAAAAACTTCTTTCTTTCCAATCCAAGCTTCACGCTTATTTTTCTTTAGTGCTTTGATGTATTTTTTTGCCAATACATCAGGGTTCATTCCAGATGCAATTGCATCGTCTTTTTTGTTTTGTTTTTCGCCAGATGCAGTTAATGCATTTTCTGAAATAGCTGTGTTTATTGGTCCGGGACAAATGATAGTCACGCCAATGTTGTAAGAGTGAACTTCGGCCCTCAAACTGTCATAAAATCCATGAAGAGCATGTTTAGAAGCAGCATAAGCAGTTCTTACAGGAGATCCAAATTTTCCCACAACACTAGAGGTTACAGCAATTTGTCCTTTTTTGTTCTCAACAAAATAAGGGAGAACAGCCTTTGTAAGTACGATTGTCCCAAAATAATTGATTTCAAAAATTTTTCTGTCTACTTCAATAGAGGTTTCAGTTGCCAATCCTCTTTGACTTATTCCTCCATTATTGATAAGGACATCCAATCCTCCGAATAGCGAAATTGCTTCTTTTGTAATGCCTTCAAGCTTGTCAATCTCTTGTAAATCTAAAGGAAGTAGTTTAACATTTTTGTGGTCTACACAGAGCGATCTTGTTTCAATCAAAGCCTCATTGTTCCTTGCAGATAAAATAAGAAAAGCACCTTGTTTTGAAAATTCAATAGCCAAGGCTCTTCCAATTCCTGAGGAAGCTCCAGTAATCCACACTATTTTATTATTGTAAGAATTCATTGAAAATCAGCTGTATTTGATAGCCATTTCTTGAGCTGTTTTGTTCACACATTGATAAATCCTTCCTGGGTATGTTTCAATGGTTTTGTAATGATGCGTTGCCATAAATATAGTTACACCTCTTTGAGAAATACTGATCAATAGATCCATGATTTCTCTTGCTGTTTCTGGATCTAAACTTCCTGTTGGCTCATCGGCAATAATCAAATCTGGTTCGTTTAGCAAAGCACGGGCGATGGAAACACGTTGTTGTTCACCTCCAGAAAGCTGATGAGGATAATTATTGTTTTTACCCACAATACCAACCATTTTAAGCACTTTTTCTATTTGCTCATCCATTTTTTTTCTTCCCTTCCAATCAGTCGCTTCTAATACAAATAGTAAATTTTCGTAAACTGTACGGTCGTATAACAATTTAAAATCCTGAAAAACATTTCCAATTCTTCTTCTGAGCATCGGAACATCTTTTTGTCGCAGTTTCATCAAATCGAAACCAACAGCAGTTGCATTTCCATCTGATAATTTTATTTCACCGTAAATAGCATCTAGTAGTGAACTTTTTCCACTTCCTGTTTTTCCAATTAAATACACGAATTCACCTTTACGCAATTCAATATCTATTGAATTCAATACTTCGTGACCTTCATAATTGATTTTACCTTGTTCAATTGATACAACTATTTCTCCTTGTTCCATAACTCAAAGATAGGGTTTATTGTGTGATTTATAAATAATGAGTTTGTGGTTTTTATCAACCTCATTAATGTATTGATATTTTGCGTTTGATTTTTGATAGGAAACTCAATATTTCCTTCTTTCTGATCTCTTTTTGGTCAGTTCGAGTGTTTCAGTTATTTGGAAAAAATTTAAAATGTATCGACAACAAAAAAACACCTCAATCAGAAGAGAGAGGTGTTTCAATATGTGTTTGAAAGAAAGATTAGTTCTCGAAAGGAACTACAGATACGAAAGATCTGTTATTTTTTTTCTTAGTAAATGTTACGATACCATCAGCTTTAGCAAACAAAGTATGGTCTTTTCCCATTCCAACGTTTGTTGAAGGATGATGTTTTGTTCCTCTCTGACGAATGATGATGTTACCAGCTATACAAGCCTGACCACCAAAGATTTTTACACCTAATCGTTTCGATTCTGATTCACGTCCGTTATTCGAACTACCTGCACCTTTTTTATGAGCCATGTCTTATAATTTTTATGAAATTCCTTGTACAGTCAGTTTCGTAAGATACTGTCTGTGTCCTTTCTTTAGTTTATATCCTTTTCTTCTTTTCTTTTTAAAGATGATAACTTTATCACCTTTCAGATGTTCTTCGACTTTCGCCTTAACAGAAGCACCTTCTATAACTGGGGCGCCAAGCTTTACTTTACCGTTGTCATCAATCATCAAAACTTTGTCGAAAGTAACTGTGCTACCTTCTTCGTCTTGTAATCTATGAACGTAAAGAGTTTGGTCTTTCACAACTTTAAATTGTTGCCCTGCTATCTCTACAATTGCGTACATAATTAATTAATTTTTTATATTTCGAACTGCAAAAATAGAAAATCCTTTTTGTTTATCCAATGTTTTCGGGTTTTTATTTGAAAGAAATAACTCACCTTTTTCAATCCAATTATTTTTTCTTGGCTTTTTTCTCAGCTCTTTTTTCTTTCAATGATTTTGTTGCTTCCTTTTTTACAGCTTTTTTGGCATCTTGTCCTTTTCCCATGGGTTTTGTTTTAATGTGAAGAAAGGTAAGAATACTTCTTGTTTATTGATCCATTTCCTTTGTTTTTTTTCTTCCAAAAAAGAAGATGGGTAAAAATCCAAAATTGAGAATCATAAATCCCGAGAATAGAATTATTCCTGCATAGGGCCAGTGAAATATTTTGAACATGATTCCTGAACTAATAAAAAACGAGGCTAAAAATGCGAGTACTTGTGTGGTTGGTTTCATAAGTGTTGTTTTTGATTATTTACCTTTATAATACCAACAAGAAAAAAAGTAACAGTTTTTTTTCTTTTGTTCACAATGATGCAATTTCTATCTTTACGAATCAAACAAGCTCATGGCCAGATATTTCATCAAATTAGCATACAACGGAAAAGAATTTCATGGATGGCAAATCCAAGACAATGCGGTAACCGTGCAGGGTGAACTCAATCAATCCTTGTCGTTGCTTTTGGGAAAAGAAATTAAAACCACTGGCTGCGGCCGAACAGACACTGGTGTAAATGCCTCTTGTTTTTTCGCTCATTTTGATTCTGATAAGTTGATTGAAAATTTGGTGTATAAACTCAATAGTTTGTTGCCAAATTCAATTGTGATAGAATCCATTTTTGAGGTTGCTCCCGAAGCCCATTCTCGATTTGATGCTAAAGCAAGAACCTATCACTATTTTTTTCATAATAAAGCCAATCCTTTCCTGGGTGAATTTTCTTATTATGTCCCCAGAAAATTGAATATTGAGGCAATGAACAAAGCCTGCGAAATGCTTTTGAACGTAGAAGATTTTACTTCGTTTAGCAAAGTGCATAGCGAAACTTTTACCAACAATTGTAAGGTTTCTAATGCAAGTATCGAGAGCATAGGAGAAGAAACATATCGTTTTGAAATTACTGCGGATAGATTTTTACGAAACATGGTAAGAGCAATAATGGGAACTCTAATCATTGTGGGGAAAGGGAAAATAAGTTTGTCACAATTTCAAGAAATAATTGATTCGCACGACAGAGGAAAAGCGGGAAAGTCTGTAGCTGGAGAAGCCCTGTTTTTGGCAAAGGTAGAGTATGAGTACATATCTTCCTAACTTTTCTAAAGGGAAGAAAATTCAAATTCTAGATATAACCAATACTAGTATCTTGCAACCTTCAAGTTATAAAACAAGCACACAATTTTCTAAAACCGTTAATAACTTTTAAAAAAAGCAAATCGAATTTTTTGTCGAAACTCTAAAACGAAGTTACTTTTGAGAAAACAATAAAACAATGGCAGACATTACCCAATTGAAATCAATTTCTTCACAAGTGAGAAGAGACATCGTACGCATGGTTCATGCTAATAATTCAGGACACCCGGGAGGTTCTCTTGGTTGTGTAGAATATTTTGTGGCTTTGTATTTCGAAATTATGAATCATAACTCAAGTGATTTTGATATGGATGGTTTTGATGAAGACTTATTTTTCTTGTCAAACGGACATATTTCTCCAGTGTGGTACAGTGTTTTAGCTCATTCAGGATATTTCGAGAAATCAGAGTTAGCAACATTTAGAAAATTAAACTCAAGGTTGCAAGGTCACCCAGCAACAGAAGAAGGATTAGAAGGAATAAGAATTGCTTCAGGATCTTTGGGTCAAGGATTGTCTGTAGGGATTGGTTCTGCAATGACAAAAAAACTAAACGGTGAAGATAGTTTGGTTTACACTCTGCACGGAGATGGAGAATTGCAAGAAGGACAAATTTGGGAGGCAGCCATGTATGCGGCAGCCAACAAAGTAGATAACTTAATTGCAACTGTCGATTACAACGGTAGGCAAATTGATGGAGATGTAGAAGATGTTCTTTCATTGGGAGACTTGGAAGGAAAGTGGAAAGCTTTTGGATGGGAAGTAATTATAGAAGACAAAGGAAACGACATTGAATCGGTAATTAATGTACTGAATAAAGCAAAAACATTAACTGGAAAAGGAAAACCAGTAATGATTTTACTAAGAACAGAAATGGGACAAGGAGTTGATTACATGATGGGAACACACAAATGGCATGGTTCTGCACCGAATGACGAACAATTGAGTAATGCACTTTCTCAATTGGAAGAGACATTAGGAGATTACTAATGGCATAACAATTGCATAAATTCTAACAAAAACATGTTTATGAATGTATTTTCAAAAAAGCTAGTTGTTTTCTTAGTATTTCTATGCGTTGGATTTTCTTATTTTGCCCAAACGACTGAAACAACTCGAATTTTATTCATTTTTGATGGATCCAATTCAATGAATGGTCAATGGCAAGAACAAACAAAAATTAAAGTTGCTAAAAAACTGATGTACGAAACTATGGATGAGTTATCCAAGTTAGACAACATTGAGGTTGGCTTGAGGCTGTATGGTCATCAAACAAAATTATATCCTGGGCAACAAGATTGTAATGACACCAAATTGGAAGTTCCATTTGGTAAGGACAATTATGAAAAGGTGAAGATGAAAATAAATTCACTTCAACCAAAAGGAACTACTCCGATAGCTCGTTCCCTGGAATTTGCAGCAGAAGATTTTCCACCTTGCCACAACTGCAGAAATGTAATTATATTAATTACCGATGGAATAGAAGCTTGTGACGAAGATCCTTGTGCTGTGGCAAAAATGTTGAGAGAAAAAGGAATAGAAGTAAGACCATACGTTATTGGAATTGCAATGGATTTAGAATCTCTCAAAGATTTTGAATGCATCGGTAAATCCTATGATGCCAGCACAGAAGAATCATTTCGTGATGTAATGAAAGTTGTGATGAGCGAAGCGCTTAATAACACAACTGTTCAGGTAAACTTATTGAACACAAAAAAACTACCAAGAGAAACGGATGTAACTCTTTCTTTTTATGACCAAAAGACGGGTGAATTGAAATACACATTTATGCATACGCTCGATAGAAAAAATCGACCTGATACGATGTGGATTGATCCACTATCAACATACAGATTGGTGGTTCATACAACTCCTCAATTGGTAAAAAAAGACATCAACCTAAAACCTGGAGAGCATACAACTATTACTTTGAGTGCTCCACAAGGAGGATTGGATTTTAGAATCCTGGGGGCAGCAAATTCCTATACTGATATAAAATGTGTGATTAAAGAAACCAAATCAGGCGAAATATTGAACGCTCAGAGAATGAACAGTGCGGATATCTACTTGGTAGGTAAATACGATGTGGAAATATTATCTTTACCAAGAATCACTATGAAAGGAGTGAAAGTTGAGCAAAGCAAAACAAATACCATACAAATTCAACAACCTGGATTGGCGAATGTAAATATTCCTTTCTTTGGAATTGTTTCGGTATTTACTATGGAAAAAGGCGAAAGGATTTGGGTATGTAACCTAGAAAAAGAAAAACTAAATTACCAATTAGGTCTGCAACCAGGCGACTACACTTTAGTGTACCGACCAGCAAGAAAAAAATCTGCGGCTTACACCGTTACCAAAGAATTTACGGTAACACCAGGAGCAACAGTAGAAGTAAATTTATAACTCAATTTTTTTAAATAAAAAACTATGAAAGATTATCCAGTATTAGGAAAAAAAGACACAAGGTCAGGTTTTGGAGACGGACTTTTGGAGCTAGGAAAAACCAACGAAAATGTAGTGGCAATGTGCGCTGATTTAACTGGTTCTTTAAAAATGGGTGCTTTCAAAGAAGCTTTTCCAGATAGATTTTTTCAGGCAGGAATAGCCGAGGCAAACATGATTGGAATGGCTGCTGGAATGACAATTGGTGGAAAAATCCCATTTACAGGAACTTTTGCTAATTTTTCTACGAGTAGAGTGTATGACCAAATTAGGCAATCGGTAGCATACTCGGACAAGAACGTAAAGATTTGTGCTTCACACGCTGGATTGACTTTGGGAGAAGATGGAGCTACTCACCAAGTTTTGGAGGATGTTGGAATGATGAAAATGTTGCCCAACATGACGGTTATTAATCCTTGCGATTACAACCAAACAAAAGCAGCAACAATTGCAATTGCAGAATATGAAGGTCCTGTTTATTTAAGATTTGGAAGACCAAGTGTTCCTATTTTTATACCAGAGGATATGCCGTTTGAAATTGGAAAAGGAATTATGCTAAACGAAGGGACAGATGTAACGATTGTAGCTACAGGTCACTTAGTTTGGAAAGCGCTTGAAGCAGCAAAAGAATTGGAAGGAAAAGGAATCAGTGCAGAGGTAATCAATATTCATACAATCAAACCTTTGGATGAGGAAATCATTTTGAATTCTGTGATGAAAACAAGATGTGTGGTTACTGCCGAAGAACACCAAATTGCAGGAGGACTTGGAGAATCAGTTTCTTCCTTGTTGTGTAGAACAATACCAACACCTCAAGAGTTTGTAGCCGTAGATGATACATTTGGAGAAAGTGGAACACCAGACGAACTCATGACAAAATATGGATTGGATGCTGTAGATATTGTTTCTGCTGCTGAAGCTGTGATGAGAAGAAAGTAATCTTATTTTAAAGAGAGTAAAAAATGGCTTCCTAATTGGGTAGCCATTTTTTTTATGCAAAAAAAGAGGAATCGATATCGATTCCTCTTTTAAAAAATAGAAAGTGGTAGAAAATTAATTATTGTTATTTTCCCATCTTTCTTTCATATCTGCCAAGTGTGCTTTGTAAGCATCCATTGTTGCTATCTCATTTCTTTTGTCACTCAATAGCATCAATTGATTCATTACATTGTTTGCCTTATCAAATTGATTTGTATGAATGTAAGCATCAGCCAAATTATAATAAGTTACTAAAGTTACTTTTTCGTTTATTCTAGCTTTTTTGTTCTCTACATCAGATTCTTCCAAGGCAGTTTCCCACATTGCAATCGCTTCGTTCAATTTTTTAAATCCTACCTCTGGTTCCGATACCAATTTACCATAACCTTCACTTGCCGAGATATAAGCTAACTTATAATCTTGGTAGGTGTGTTTCTTTTCTTTTACAGTAAAGATTTCAGTTTTTCTTTGCACAGTTCTAAACCCGTAATTGTCATTGATAAAATCATTAATTTCTTTCAGGTTGTCAGTCACAGCCTTGTCTTCCAGCATTTTAATGTAAGACTCTCTGTTCATGTTTTGTCTGCTTCCTTCTGTCTTAGCAGTCGAAATTACTTTCATTTCACTAAAGTGTGAAAATGTTTCATTGAATAAAATTTGACCATCTGGCGTTTCAATCTTCAAATTGATTGGGTGCTTGTAAGATGTCTCGTACCAAGAATAGTTTTTGTAGTAATTCGATTTTGTTTTTGAATTGTACATTTTTTTACTTTCGCTCTTGTAATGAGGTTCAGTATATTCAAAACCATATAAATCTACTGTGATTTTCAATGCACTTTCAATCGATTGGTTAAATCCTTCTAACTTTAAATAACTATTTGCTAGCATTTCTTCGTTGAATACTTTCTGGGACTTCACTTCTCTGAGGTAAGGTTTAGAAGGTGGATAATAACTTCCTGGGTGAGTAGGTTTCGTATTTTCTTCCAACACATTTTTTTCGATAAACTTTTTACCAGCCGACTTGTTGTCGTATGCTTCTTTCTCTTTGTTGTATCTTTCTAGTCTTTGGTTGTATCTTTCTTTAGCTTGCCTTTCCAATTCTGGGTATTCAGCCATTGCTTGGTCATATTCTTTTTGGGCTATTGCTTTTTCTGCATTTATTTTGTCTGTGTAAAGTAAGTTTACTTTTGCAAAATAATTTTGGATAGACTGATCCAAAGGAGTAGCAGGAAGCTGTGTGTAATTAAAATCAATATCTTGATCTTGTGGTTTTTGAGAAAATCCAAACGTGGAAATTGTCAAAGCAATTATGCTTAGGGGGAGTTTAAAATTCATTTGATTTGTTTTTTTTTCAAAGATAATATAAAATCCGAAACCCAATAAAATTCACTTCTAGAAACTGGTTCGTGCAACTACATGATACATTTTTGTTGAATTGTTTGTTGATATTTCTTTAAGGTTGTTTCGAAATATAACTTTAAAATTAGACTGTATATAAAGTTTGAAAGACTCTTTAAGAATAATTAATTCTTGAATATTTTTGATTTTTATTCTGGATAATAAAAATTGAGTCAAGTACTCAGCGAAATAGAATCGTCCTCTTTTATTTTTTACTCGTTTTATTACGAAGAACACTATCTTTGTGGCATGTCACAGAAAGTTTTGTTAGTCATTCCGCCTTTTACCCAATTGAATACTCCGTATCCAGCAACGGCTTATTTAAAAGGATTTTTGGAATCGAAAGGAATAGCTGTGGCTCAGGCCGATTTGAGCATAGAACTTTTTGCTGCTATTTTCAACAAACAGTTCCTAACCGAAGCATTTGCAGATGCAAAAGAACTTGAGGAAATTGAATTTATTGAAATTCTGGAACAACAAACCAAGTACTTAAATAAAGTAGACGAGGTAATTGCTTTTCTGCAATCACCTAGTATAGAAATTGCTCAGGTACTCAGTAATCTGAATTATTTTCCAAAAGGACATAGAATCACCAAAGTGAACAAGGAAATTGTATGGGCAAAGGGAGAAGAAGGAATCATTGACAGAGCAAAGCATTATTCTACTTTGTTTGTTGAAGAATTGGGCGATTTTATTCGTGCCAATGTGGATGAGTTTTTCTCGTTTACGCGGTACGCAGAACAAATCGCCACTTCGGCAAGTAGTTTTGATGGTTTGGCAGATTCCTTGGAGTACGAACCCACAATCATTGAGCATACTTTGTTTGATTTGGTTGAGGAAAAAATGGAAGAACATAATCCCACTTTGGTTTGTTTCACTGTTCCATTTCCGGGAAATTTATTTGCTACATTAAGAGCATCGCAGTTCATTAAGCAATTTTACCCAACTACCAAAATTGCAATGGGAGGTGGATATTGCAATACTGAGTTACGTTCGCTTACCGATGCACGAATATTCGATTTTGTGGATTACATTACTTTGGACGATGGAGAAGGACCCTTGCTCAAACTTATAGAGCATTTGGAAGGAAATATTTCCGAACAAGAACTAGAAAGAACTTTTATAAAGAAAAATAGGGAAGTAGTGTATGCGAATAAGATTCCTAACACGATATTTCACCACAGTAAATTGCCAGCACCCAATTACTTTGGGTTGCCATTTGATAAATACATTTCTTTTTTGGATGTCATCAATCCTATGCATAGGATGTGGACGGATGACAAATGGAATAAACTCACAATATCGCACGGTTGTTATTGGAAACAATGTAGTTTTTGTGATGTGACATTGGATTACATAGGTAACTACCAAAACACCACAGCCGAAGATTTAGTGAACAAAATGGTGGCAATCATTGCACAAACAGGGATCAAAGGATTTCATTTTGTGGATGAAGCAGCTCCGCCAAAAATGCTGAGAGCTTTGTCTCAAAAACTCATAGAGAGAAAACTGGATATTCCGTGGTGGACCAACATTCGTTTTGAAAAGACATTTGACAATGAGTTGTGCGAATTGATGGCAAAAGCAGGATGCATTGCCGTAACGGGAGGATTGGAAGTAGCTTCGGATAGGTTGTTGGAGAAGATGAAGAAAGGAGTGGACATTGGTCAAGTGGCAAGAGTAGGAAAACACTTTGCCAACAATGGAATAATGGTTCATGCTTACCTGATGTATGGATTCCCTACCCAAACCGAGCAAGAAACAATTGATTCATTAGAAATCGTGAGGCAACTCTTCCAGAATGACTGTATACAATCGGCATTTTGGCATCAGTTTACCACCACAATTCACAGCCCAATTGGTCAAAACCCAGAAGAGTTTGGAATAAAAATAACAGGACCAGAATTTGCTGGATTTGCCCAAAATGATTTGTGGCACGAAGATCCAACAGGAGCAGATCATCCTAAGTATACCAAAGGACTTAACTTGGCTTTACATAATTACTTGAATGGAGCTGGATTCAATCTTCCGCTTCAAGATTGGTTTGAGTTTGATATTCCTGGAACGATTCATGAATCCAATAAAATAGCTGATGTACTCAAATAGGACCAAAAGAGCTAAAACAGTAAAGGGACAATAAAACTTATCAAACAACATCAAAAGTTTACTGCCCAAGTTTGTAAGTTACTCGATATTCCATTTACTTTGTAGTAAATACAACTACTTTGAAAATAAACATCGCCATAGACGGATATTCATCCTGCGGAAAAAGTACATTAGCTAAATTACTTTCTCAGAAACTAGCCTACAACTATATTGATACCGGAGCAATGTATCGCTCGGTTACCTTGTATTTGGTAAACGAAGGATTGATAAAAGACGGAAAGATTTTTAAGGAAACTGTTATAAATGCTTTGGACAAAATTGATGTGACTTTTCAGTTTAATTCTTCAAAAAATCAATCGGATACTTACCTAAATGGAGTGAATGTGGAAGATGAAATAAGATCGCCAGAAATTTCTTCGTTGGTAAGTGGAATTAGTCAATTGAGAGAAGTGCGACAAAAGCTCATTTCTTTGCAACAAAAAATGGGAGAAGGAAAAGGAATTGTAATGGATGGAAGAGACATCGGAACGGCTGTTTTGCCCAATGCCGAAGTCAAATTTTTTGTCACAGCAGATTTGGATGTGCGTTCGCAAAGAAGGTACGATGAATTAAAATCAAAGGGGTACGAATACTCTTTTGACAAAGTGAAGGAAAACTTACTAGAAAGAGATCACAACGATACGCACAGAGAGGAAAATCCATTGGTACAAGCTGAGGATGCAATCTTGATGGACAACACAGACTTAACAATCGAGGAATTGGTAGCCAAATCTTACGAAATTGTGCAAGCCAAACTCACAAAATAATATACGATGAAAAGAAACTTGAGGGCATTCATTCTTTTACTTTTGGTTTCATTTTTAATGTCTTGCAACCAAAATCCTACAGAAGATTACATAGAACTGGTTGGAGAAGCGCAAGGAACTACTTTTTACATTTCTTATTTTGATTCTACTCAAACGGATTTCAGCAATGAGTTACAGACTATCTTACAGGAGTTTGACGAGCAGGTTTCTACTTACAAGTCACGCTCTGTAATCAATCAATTTAATGACAATGTTGTAGATACAATTTGGAAATCGAAGTTTCCTTATCTGTATCAGTCATTTTCCCTTTCGGCTGAGGTAACTCATTACACCAAAGGTTATTTTGATGCAGGAGTTTATCCTTTGATTCAATTAATAAAATCATCCGATTCTTTGCTAACTCAAGGAAATGAAACTTTAGATTCTGTATTGAGCATTCCAAGAAATTTTGTTTTGAACAAAGACTATGTTACCAAAGAAGACAAACGAAGTCAATTTAATTTTAATGCCATTGCACAGGGTTATTCGGTGGATGTTTTGGCTGCTTTTTTTGATGAAAAAGGTGTGGAGAGTTATATGGTAGAAATAGGAGGAGAATTGAGAGTTAGAGGAAAAAATAAGCAAGGGAAATTATGGACTATTTCTCTGGAATCTCCTAATTCAACTCGAGAAAACCGTTCGGTGCAAGAAATGATAGAAGTAGATGATTTATCCGTTGTGACTTCGGGGAGTTATAGAAAATTTCAAGAAATTGATGGAAAAAAATACTCTCATGCTATTAATCCATTTACTGGCCAAGGAGTGAACCACAACCTGCTTAGCGTAACAGTTGTAACCAAGGATGCTTCGATTGCCGATGGTTTGGCTACGGCTTTTTTGGTGATGGGAAAAGAAAAAACAATAGAGTTTGTCAAAGCAAATGACCTTTATGAAGTTTCAATCCTTTTTATCGAGACAAACGAAAATGGTGAATTTGTAAGTTCTTACTTCGGGAATTTCGAAAAAATGATGTTGGTGGATTAATCTATTATTCTAGGTGCGCTGTAAACTCATTGTTTTTGAAATCTACTTCAATGTGATTTTCTAGTGTGGTAGAAAGAGTGAGTCCAGCATAATCTGCTTTTATAGGAAATAATCTATGCCTTCTATCAATAAGAACTACGGTGCGCATTTTTTTTACATCATGTCTCAAAATCACATGACTAGCATGCATTAAAGTTTCTCCGGTATTCAGCACATCATCTACTAAAATAACGACTTTGTCCTTTGGTATCTCAAGTTTTTCGTTATTAGTTAAGCACTCGATAGAGTTTTTTTTATCAAACGATAATTTCAATAAATGAAATGTATTCTGGCTTGTTTTTCTTAAATGTTCTACCAAATGTTCAGCCAAAATATAACCTTTGTTTGCTATTCCCACTATGTAAATTTCAGATTCGTTGAGGTTGTCCTCAATGATTTGAAAAGCAATTCGGTCAATCTTTTGAATGATTTGCGAGTGAGATAAAATTGGTGACGCTTCCATGTGGTTTACTTTTTTATAAAATTAACAAAAACTTCTTTACCCAATCTAGGTCCGATTGAATTATGTGCAGCTTCCATGTTTTTTATCTCAAATTTCTCCGAAAATAAAGAGGTGTATTCTTCTTTGTTTCCACCAAATGGAGGATGCTCAGTATTCAATGGAGCATCAAACATTACACCAATGATTTTACCTTTTGGAGCTAATATCTCTTGCATTTTTTCTACATATTGTTTCCTAAGTTTAGGATCAATTGCACAAAAGAAAGTTTGCTCTACCACCAAATCAAAAGTTTGGTTTAAACTAAAAAAATCTTGATGCAACAATTGAGAATCAGGAAAAGAAGGAACTCTTTGTTTTAAATTTTTAAGAGGTTCTTCCGAAATATCAATTACTGTTACATTCTTAAATCCATTCAGAAACAAATACTCAGCTTCATGGCTATTTCCACCACCTGGAATTAATATGTTGAGGTTTTTGTTTGTTACCTGTTCAAAATACGCTTTGATTGGAGGAGAAACTTGATTGAGGTCCCATCCTGTTTCGTTGTTTTCATATTTGTTGTCCCAAAATTCTTTGTTGATAGGAGTTTCCATTAGCAATTTAATTTTTTGATTAATCGATAAGTGAGGTAAGCACCCAACAGCGGCAATGTTGCCAGTAGGATGTACATGTTGTAAGAAATAAACCCAAATATTGCAGCAGCAATCACTGGAAAAATGGCATTGGAGATAGAAGTAATAGATTCGCTAATTCCCATTAGTTCTCCCAATTTATCTTTATCAGCATGTTGCGAAATGAGGGAATTAAACACTGGCATACTCAGAGATATTCCCAAATTGAGTATGTAATATAGAACAAGGTAAACCCACAAAATATCAGTAAGTGTAATGGCTATAAATCCTAAAAACATGAGAGCGAAACCAAATCTAAGAGTTTTAAGTTCTCCAAATTTCACCACAATTTTTTTGTACATAAACGCTTGATTAAAGCCTAAGAAAATTCCAGCAACAAGCATAAAAAATCCTACTCCTTTTTCATCAAAAGAAAACAAATCGATGACAAAAAGTACGATGGTTGAAATATAAAAGGCCATGGTTGCACTCATGATAACTTTCAGAATCAAAACTTGTTTCACGATATCTTTTGGATTAAGTGCATTCACTCGTTTTACAAGGTTGAAAGACTTAATAAAATTATGTTTTTGGTAAGTTCTTCTGTCCTTTTCGGGCAAAGATTCTTTCAGAAAAAACACGATAGAAAGCATAGCAAGAAGGGAAACAAAAGCTGCCACTATTACTGTTCCTAAATAGCCAATGGAATAACTAGCTGTAATTCCTCCAATGGCCGGACCAATCACAAATGCAACTCCCGAAATACCACCCAGAGTTCCAAAAATAGTTTTCTTTTCCTTGATACTCGTAATGTCTGAAATGTAAGCATTGGTAACCGAAATATTTCCTCCGGTAAGTCCATCGGTTATTCTGGCTGTTCCAATAATCAGCAGAGGAAGAGAAAGATAAAAGGCTTGCCCCATGAAACTAAAATTGAAAAAATCGAGAGTTTGGTAGGGAATGAAATAAGCTACTCCAATAATAATCCAACTTAAAAATGTACCAAATTGAGAAATAAGAAGAATAGGTTTTCTTCCTCTCGAATCGGATAATTTCCCGAGGTAGGGAGAACCAATAAATTGAAAAAATGAATAAGTAGAAAGCAACAATCCATAGATGTAATCCGGTGCATTCGCTTCTTCCACAATAAACGGAAGAACAGGAATCATAATACTGTAACCAATTACATTTACAAAAGTAAGGAGGTAAGCAGGCAGTATTTTTAGATTCTTCAAAGTGGAATTAGATTATTTTGTTGAAACAAAAGTACCATAAATTTGAGGAATAAAAATGTATCTTTGTGGGAAACAAATACCAAAAAATGGAAAACGGAATATACACGAAATTTAATACTTCGAAAGGAAGTATCACACTAAGAATGGAGCACGAAAAAACTCCAATGACTGTGGCGAACTTTATTGGTTTGGCAGAGGGAAACATCGAAAATGAGGTAAAAGCTCCAGGAGAGCCTTATTACAATGGATTGAAATTTCATAGAGTAATCCCTGATTTTATGATCCAAGGTGGATGCCCAAATGGAACAGGAGCTGGAGGACCAGGTTACGATTTTAAAGATGAGTTTCACCCAGAATTGAAGCATGACAAGCCAGGAATTTTTTCTATGGCAAACGCAGGGCCTGGAACAAACGGAAGTCAGTTTTTCATTACTCACGTGGCTACTCCTTGGTTGGATGGAAACCATACTGTATTTGGCGAAGTAATTGAAGGACAAGATGTAGTAGACGATATCAGAGGCGGAGATTCAATTGAATCTGTCGAAATCATTAGAGTTGGAGCTGAAGCAGAGAAATTTGATGCAGCAAAGATTTTTAATGAAATGAAGTAAATTTCTTCTGTTCTCGATACGATGTAGATTACACTTAAACCGTGAGATTTTTATGTATCAAGAATAACAATGAATAAACTATGAAAACAATAAAAATTATATTCGGACTTATTGCCATTGGAAGCTTGCTTTCGTTGGCACCAGCTAAGCCTTCGTATAAATTTGCTGTTTTAAAATACAATGGAGGAGGGGATTGGTATGCCAATCCCACTTCACTTCCCAATTTGGTAAAGTTTTGCAATACTGAACTTTCTATGAACATTGATTCTGATGTTGATGAAGTGGCAGTAGGAGATGCAAATTTATTCAACTATCCCTTTGTGCACATGACAGGTCACGGAAATGTTGTGTTTAATCAATCTGAAGCTGCTAATCTGAGGACCTACTTGATGGCGGGAGGTTTTTTGCACATTGACGACAATTACGGAATGGATAAGTTCGTAAGAACTGAAATAAAAAAAGTGTTTCCGCAAAAAGAATTGGTAGAATTGCCCTTTTCGCATCCTATTTATAAGCAATCTTTCCCCTTTTCGCAGGGATTGCCAAAAATTCACGAACACGATAATAAAGCAGCTCAAGGATTTGGAATTATAGAGAATGGAAGAGTAGTACTTTTTTATACTTACGAAACCGATTTGGGTGATGGATGGGAAGATCAAGATGTTCATAACGATTCACCAGAACTAAGACAGAAAGCATTGAAAATGGGCGCAAATATTGTTCAATTTGCCATGATGGGAAACTAATGGAACTGGAGGTATTAAATAAAACTCTCGATACAACCTTGAATCAAGGTATGTATCTTAAATTGATCCAACAAATTCAAAAAGATTTTGTTATGTCAGGAATTCAATATGATTTTTTGGATTTGTCTCCACAAGAATTAATGAATTCATTGTACGAAATCATGGAAGAATTGCTGTCCAAGGAATATGCTACTCTCCTGAATTTATTGTACCGTATGGATATTCCAGAATCCTCGATTCGAAATCAAGAAACAGATGATATTCAGCAGTATTTAGTTGAATTGATAGTGAAAAGAGAGTTTTTGAAAGTTAAAATGAGAATGAAGTATTCTTAATGGTTTAGTACTGATTTGTTCATTTTTTTTTTGTAAAAAAAGAACCAAAAAAATCAAAATGTGAGATAGATAAAAATACCCATATAAGTAGCTGTATATGGAATTGTTGTTTATTTAAACTACCTTTGCACCAAGAATAAATAACTATGACATTTAAAGATTTGGGATTATCCGATTCCCTTCTCAAAGCAATTGAGAAAAAAGGATACACACAACCTTCACCTATTCAGGAAAAGGCAATACCACAAGTTTTACAGAGAAAAGATGTACTGGCTTCGGCTCAAACAGGAACAGGAAAAACAGCAGGTTTTGTTTTGCCAATTTTAGAAATTTTAAAAAAAGAAACTTTTAAGAGACCGCAAGTAAGAGCACTTGTATTGACTCCAACGAGAGAGTTGGCAGCACAAATTCAACAAAATGTAAAAGAATATAGCACATTCACTGAACTGAAATCCACTGTAATTTTTGGTGGGGTAAACCAAAAACCACAAGTCTTTACCCTAAAACAAGGAGTAGATATTTTGATTGCAACTCCTGGAAGATTAATTGATTTGAACAACCAAGGATTTATCAATTTGAAGAAGATAGAAATATTTGTATTAGATGAGGCGGATAGAATGCTCGACATGGGTTTTGTGAGAGATATTCAACGAATTATGGCAATTTTGCCTGAAAAACGACAAAATTTGTTGTTTTCTGCTACTTTTTCGAAAGAAATTAAAAAATTAGCTAATGGTATCTTGACGAATCCAGTGATGGTGGAAGCGACTCCAGAAAATACAACTGTAGAGGTAATCAAACAACGTGTGATAAGAATGGATAAACCAAGAAAAACGGCTTATACAATCAAAATGATTAGCGAAGGTGATTGGCAACAAGTTCTTATTTTTACAAGAACAAAACACGGAGCCAATAAACTGACAGAAAAACTGAATAATAAAAAGATTTCGGCAATGGCTATTCACGGAAACAAAAGTCAGAATCACCGAACAAAAGCTCTAGCTCAATTCAAAAAAGGAGAAGTAAGAGTACTTGTAGCTACTGACATTGCGGCTCGTGGAATTGATATTCCTTTGTTGCCTCATGTCATCAATTATGAAATCCCGAATATCTCAGAAGATTACGTTCACCGAATTGGAAGAACAGGAAGAGCGGGTGCTAATGGTGTTGCAATTTCATTGGTAGACAACGATGAATTAGCCTATATCCGTGACATTGAGAAATTGACAAAGCAAACCTTCGACAAAGAAATAATTGAAGGTTATGAACCGCCTCACATTGACGAATCTCAAATAAAAAAACCAAAAGGAAACCCAGGGCAAACAAGAGGAAGAGGATCTCGTAATCCGAATAGTAAGCCAGGTAATAAAAAACATTATTACCAGAAAGGTTCAAAAGGTAACGGAGGAAAAAGATAAGTTTAAACTAACACGCTTTAAAAAAAAATCCTTGAATCGCAAAGATTCAAGGATTTTTTTGTGATTTATAATTTGATTGAATTAGCTCAGTCTTTTCCACTGAGTGCCAAACAAACCAATCATTACGAGTGTAAATGTGATGTGAATGTAATCGGCTTTCAGAGTTTCAAGAAATAGAAAAGTAGAAACTACCAAAACCACATTAGAGACCAAATAAAGCCAAAATCCAAATTTCCTTTGGCGGTACAAGAGAATAGCTGCCAACAATGAGAAACCATGTAAAGCTGCATACGTAAAGCAAAACTGAGTAGTAAAATCCTGAAGTACTGAGTCTTCTGAAAATTGCGAACCTCTGATGAGAATAATTATTCCTGTTGCCAGCATATAAAGAATAAGAAGTGAATCCCAAATCAGGGTAAACCAGCATAAAATCCTGAGTAAGGCTGAAGGTTTGTTTTTACCCAAAATAATTCTTTTTACTAAGCTTGGCTTAATTTCTGTTTCCATTGGTGTTAAATAGTTTTAGTGCTTTAATAATTCGGGAACCATACCACGAATACAATTCTCCATCTACAATTTTGATTTCGGTATTGGGAAGAAGCTGTTTCAGCTCTTCCACGTGTTTTTCTTTGAAAGGAAAAGGTTCTGAGGACAATAAAATAGTCTCAGGATTAATGTTTTTTATCTCATTTTTTGTTAATTCTGGGTAGCGCGAATAGTCTGAAGAGTTACATAAATTGAGATACCCATTTAATTTAAGCATTTCGTTTATATAATTGTTGCTTCCTGCCACCATGTATGGATTTCTCCAGATAAAATAGAGTGCATTTTTAGAGTCAGAATGATTCAGTTTTGTTTCTTCTTGTTTTATTTGGTTTACAATTTCAATACTTTTTTCTTTGGTATTTGTGATTTTGCCAATCTCTTGTATCATTGTTTTGGCATCCGTCAGGTTGTAAATATCACTCATCCATACCGGAAACTGTTTTTCTAGTTCTTCAATTCCCTCTTGGTAATTCTCTTCTTTGTTCCCAATAATTAAGTCCGGATTTAGTTCTTTTATTTTCTCAAAATCAAAGTTTTTGGTCCCTCCAATT
>JAHEIE010000042.1 GCA_024639505.1 Crocinitomicaceae bacterium | reverse complement strand
AGAGGAGCAGAAGAAATGGTAGAAGCCATGAAATATTTACCCATTAATTATTTGTTTGTCATAGTAGGTGGAGGCGATGTTTTTGAAAAATTGAAAGAAATAATCTCAACCAATCAATTGGAATCCAAAGTATTAATAAAAGGAAAAATTCCTTATCAAGAGTTGGTACAATACACTCATGCTGCAGATTTGGGACTTTCGTTAGACAAGAATACAAACCTAAATTATGAGTATTCACTGCCCAATAAACTCTTTGATTATCTCCATCACGAAACACCAGTGTTGGCATCCAATCTCACTGAAATAAGAAAAATAATAGAAGAGCATGAAGTGGGGTGGATTTTAAAAAATCACAATCCAGAAACAATAGCGAATCAAATTCAAGAAATATTTGAGGACATGAGCAATTTTGAGAAAAAGAAAGGAAACACCTCGGCAGCAGCCGAAAAGCTTACTTGGGAAAACGAAGAATTGGTTTTGAAACAAATATATGCTAGCTTAGTAAAATGATTGAATCCATTAATATTGTTGCGTTTGATGTGCCTTTTCCTGCCAATTACGGAGGAATTATTGATGTTTTTCACAAGGTGAGAACTTTCCATAAACTAGGTGTAAAAGTACATTTACATTGTTTTGAATACGGAAGAGGAGAACAGCCCGAACTTGAAAATTATTGTGAATCGGTAACGTATTACAAGCGAAAATCGACTTGGCATTTAGCTCTTTCTCGAATCCCGTATATTGTAATTTCGAGAAAATCGAATGAACTAGAGAAAAATTTAAAAAGCAATAACTTCCCTATTCTTTTCGAAGGATTGCACACTTGTTATTTGTTGAAAAACAATAAATTAAAGAAAAGAGTGACGATATACAGAGAGAGTAATATTGAACATAGATATTACAGTCATTTGGCAAAATCTGAGCGCAATTTTATAAAAAAAATCTATTTGAATCTTGAATCCCGAAAGCTTAAAAGGTTTGAAAAAGAAATTAGAAACGCATCAATGAGCTTTATCGTTTCCGAGACAGATTTTCATTACTTAGAGATGAAATATCCTCAGAACAAGAATTATTTTATTCCGAGTTTTCACGAAAATGAAGAAGTAAATATTCCTGAGGAGAAAGGGAAATTTGTTTTGTATCACGGTAATTTATCCGTTTCTGAGAATTATGAAGCCGCAATTCATTTGATAAGAACAGTGTTTGCCACAATTGAAGTTCCATTTATAATTGCGGGTCTAAATCCGCCAGAATTTTTGATAAGTGAAGTCAAAAAACATGACCACATTACTTTAATCGCGAATGCATCTGAACAAAAAATGAATGAATTGATGGAGAATGCACACATTCATTTTTTGTACACAAATCAAGCAACGGGACTAAAACTGAAGCTATTGAATATTTTGTACCACGGACGTCACTGTTTGGTTAATTCCAAAATGGTGGAGGGGACAAGTTTGAGCCCAGTTTGTGTAGTTGAAGATTCTGCTGACAAACAAATGATACTAGTCAAACAATTGATGGAGATTCCGGTAGAACGGTCAGAAATTGAAAAAAGAGCAAAAGTGCTTAAGGAGAATTACTCCAATGAAGTAAATGCACACAGAATGTTTGATGCAATCTTAAAGGGCTAATAATTAGCAATTTCAACCATTATTTTTTCAAGTTGCTTTGTCATTGTTGAAGTATAGCAATTGTAATTGTTTACAATAATGGCAAACGCCAAATTTTTACCCGATTTGCTTTTTACGTATCCTGCATAACTTTTTACACGAGTCATGGTTCCACTTTTGGCTCTCAGTCGCCCAGCGGCATAAGTGTTTCTACCTATTCTACTCATCGTACCAGATTTTCCAGCTATTGGAAGAGAAGTATAAAAAGATTGAAAGTTTTTGCTACTTGCCATATAATCTAAAATGGCTGTAAGGTGACTTGCCGAAATTGCATTCATTCTAGACATTCCACTACCATCACTCACATGCATTCCTTTTGTATCTATTCGGCTGTTCCAAAAATTACTTACCGCCATACTTCCCGTATAATTACTGCCCTCGTTGTAAGCATCAGCGCCCATTTCATTCAACAGATGTTCGGCAAACAAATTAACACTTATGTGGTTGGTGTAATAGGCAATTTGTCCGATAGAGGGTGAGGCATGAACAAATATTTCTTCTCTTTTAGAAGAAACAGAATCGCCATTCAAAAGTAAAACCCTTTTTGTACTTGCATTTTTACCAACTTCTATTCCCTTCTTTAATAAATAATATTCCAAATCGTATGCAGTTTGGTAAGCTGGATCCATCATGGAAGCTTTCACATTAAATTCATCTTTTTGTTTAGGAATAGAACCTTTTATCAATCTATGGTTAGAATATGGAGCACTGTAAACATAAGCATTGTCTCTATTTTCATCGGAAGCCAAAACTCTATTTTCAAACGTCTGCCCAGGAGAAAAGGGGGTGACACAATCTATAAATGTAGAATCTCCTGCAACATTTCCAGAACGGAATGTGAGCGTATTGTAATTGTCGTAAATAGTTAATCCACAAGCACCTGCGCCATAGTAATTTCCCATATCGCCCCAAAGCCAAGTAGTAGGAATCATTTCGTAACTGAAATGACTTGCATCGCCAATTACTCTTCCAGCAATTGATTTTATTCCTGCTTTTTGTATTTTCGATACCCATTCATTCATAAATTCAGAAGGATTTTCGTCTTTATCCAAAAAATACTTGGAACCCAAAGTGGGATCACCGCCACCCGTTATAAATAAATTTCCGTGCAACACGCCATTGGAATCAATATTTCCATCGTGTTCTATGTTGGTTTTAAATTGTTTGTAAGAACCCAGTTTTACCAAAGCTGCCGAAGTGGTCACAAGCTTCATTGTTGAGGCAGGAACCAAACTATTTTTCGAATTAAATTCAGCAACAGTTGTATCAGCATCCACATCCATCACATGAAAACTAAAACTGGCATTTTCAAGATAACTTAACTCCTTTATTTTATTAAAAGTAGATTGAATTGAGTTTTGGGTAAAACCAATAAATCCAATGAAGAGAGAAAGCTGTAAGAGGATAAATTTCATAATGTTATTTCAATACAAAGTCCAAAGAAACACTGTCCTTTGTTTTAGTTGAATAAATATAGGAAAGGTCTGTCGATTGGATTCAGATTTAACAAAAAAATTGAATAGAAAACATTTTTTGTATCTTATAGGATGAGTTTTTGGCAAAATCATCCTGGAATTAAACTTGTAATTCCTTTTCTTTTAGGAATTATTACCTCAATTGAGTTGGAGATAAATTCAAGTGCTTTTTTGATTGTTTCTCTCTCTTTCCTCTTTCTCAGTGCGTTTAGTTTTTATTTTTCAACCTACAAAACAAGAAAAAAAATAGGTTTTTTATTTTTCCTGTCTTTGTTTTTTACTGGTTTCACCTATTCCTCTTTCCGAACAGAAAAATTTTCACCCAATCATTTTTCTCAACATGGTACAAGCAGTAATTATTTTATTGTCACAATTTCGGATAACCTGCAAGAGAAAGAAAATTCATTCAAAACGGTTTTGAGTTTAACTCAATTTCATGAGGATTCTATTTCCATTTGCACTGGAAAGGTGTTGGCTTATTTCAAAAAAGATTCTGTGAGTAAACTCCTCAAGTATGGAGATAAATTACTGATAAAAAATAAATTGAATGAAATAGAATCTTACAGAAATCCCAATCAATTTGATTATCAAAATTACTTGAATCTGAATCAGATAAACTATCAGGTTTTTCTCAGAAAAGGTGATTATGAGGTTTTGGCGGAAGAAAATGGCAATTCAGTTTTTTCTTTTTCTCAAAAAATGAGACAGAAATTGTATGGTTATTTAATGAACAATGGAGTAGAAGGGAAGCAGCTCAAAGTTGCTTCTGCTTTGCTTTTGGGTTATCGCGAAAACCTGGACAAAGAATTGGTGAAATCTTATGCAAGCGCGGGAGCGATGCATGTATTGGCAGTTTCTGGTTTGCATGTTGGGATATTGTATTTACTCCTAACCCGTATTTTTTCATTTCTAAAAAAAGTAAAAAACGGAAAATTCATACTCACAATTCTTATCATTTCATTCTTGTGGTTTTATGCCATAATGACTGGATTATCGGCTTCGGTTATGCGAGCCACAACTATGTTTTCATTCATTGTAATCGGGAACGAACTCTTGAACAGAAAAACGAGTATTTACAATACATTGGCGGTTTCTGCCATTATTCTAATGATAATAAATCCTTACATCGTATATCAGGTTGGTTTTCAATTGTCGTATGTGGCTGTCGTTGGAATCGTGTATTTGCAACCCAAACTAAACCGATTGTTTTATTCTCGATATAAATTGGTTCGAGGAGTATGGGCAATCACTTGTGTTTCTTTGGCTGCACAAATTGCTACATTTCCACTCAGTTTACATTACTTTCATCAGTTTCCCACCTATTTCTTTATTTCTAATTTAATAGTAATACCAGCGGCATTTTGTGTTTTTTATTTAGGCGTTTTTCTTTTTGTATCGGCTCCGTTCGGTGGAATTTCTTTGGTTGCAGGAAAGTTAATCAATGGAATAGTTTGGGTTTTAAATCAGTTTGTATATTGGACAGAAAGCCTCACTTTGTCCTTGATAGAGGAAATAGAATTTACTGTTTTTGAAACCTATTTTCTTTATGGAATCATTGTTTCTGTGTTGTATTCCTTGTTCATTCGCAGGATTCAGTATGTGAGATTCTCATTGGTTTTAATTGTATTGTTTTGTTGCATGCAAGTTGCTCAACAATACCAATTTAGCCAACAAAAATACCTCACATTTTATTCCATAAATAAACTATCTGCTTTGGAATACACCGTTGGAAACCAAACTTATTTTATCTCATCTAGCGGGTTAAAATCGGATTGGAGCATGATGATGTTTAATGTAAACAATCATTGGAATTCGCATAATATCTTAAACAAACACTATTTAAATATTGATTCATTACCATCCGATACTGTGTTCTCTCATCTTAGGATTGCCAATAATGTAATCCTGATTGATAGTGCAAGTATTCAGGTATTTGATGTTGTACACAAGCTGTTTTTAAAGCCAGATTATCTCTGGATAAAGAAGGATAAACTAAAAGGATTGAGCCGATATTTAAAGAATAACAAACCTCAAAACATTGTGTTTGACAGCTCTGTTCCTCGTTATAAACTAGATTATTATCTTCCGTTAATCGATTCAGCTATCACCCGTGTTATCTGTTTGGACAAGAAATTCCACAAGGTGAATTTGGAGTAGATATTTTACTTTACAATACTCCCAAACAAATCAAAATAATCAGCTCGGTCAATTTTTACAGTAGCAAAATCGCCAATTCTTACATGGTTTTCTTCTGATATTTCTACCCACACTTCGTTGTCTACCTCTGGTGAGTCAAATTCTGTTCTTCCTACAAAGTGTTCTCCTTCTACTCGGTCAAACAATACTTTGAATTCTTTCCCTACTTTGTTTTGATTGTGTTCGTAAGAGATTGTGGATTGGATATCCATAATTTCTTCGGCTCTGGCAGTTTTAACTTCTGCCGGCACATCATCTTCCGAATTGTGAGCATGAGTGTTTTCTTCATGCGAATATTCAAAAATCCCCAATCTGTCGAATTTCATTTCACGTACCCAATCAGCCATTTCCTGAAAATCTTCTTCCGTTTCACCAGGATATCCCGCAATTAGTGTAGTTCTGATAGCGATTCCAGGGACTTTCTCACGAATGGTATTTACCAATTCGGTCGTTTTTTCTCTGGTAATTCCTCTTCGCATGTCTTTCAATACTTTGGTAGAACCGTGCTGTAAAGGCATATCCAAATAATTACAAATGTTATCTCTTTCTGCCATTACTTCCAATACATCCATCGGGAAACCACTTGGGTAGGCGTAGTGCAATTTTATCCATTCCAATCCTTCAATATCCGATAGCTGACGAAGTAAGTCAGCCAATGCTCGCTTTTTGTATAAATCCAACCCGTAATAAGTTAAATCTTGTGCGATAAGCATGATTTCTTTTACCCCCTGTGCAACTAAACTTTTGGCATTAGAAACCAATTGCTCAATAGGAGTGGAGCGGTGTTTTCCTCTCATTAGTGGTATTGCACAAAATGAACACGGTCTGTCACATCCTTCGGCAATTTTAAAATAAGAGTAATGATTTGGAGTAATCAAAATTCGTTCTCCAAGTAATTCTTTTTTGTAATCAGCGTTCAGTACTTTCAACATTTGTGGAAGTTCTTGAGTACCAAAGTAAGCATCCACTTGTGGAATCTCTTCTTCCAAATCGTCTTTGTATCTCTCAGATAAACATCCCGTAACGTAAAGTTTATCAACCAATCCGTTGTCTTTTGCATCCGCATATTGCAAAATCGTATCAATAGATTCTTGCTTAGCATTATCAATAAAACCACATGTATTTACAATCACAATTTCATGATCTTGACTCATAGATTCATGCTCCACATCAAATTTATTGGCATGCAACTGAGCCATCAATAATTCAGAGTCAAAAGTATTTTTTGAACATCCTAATGTAATTACGTTGACTTTATTTTTTTTGAGAGTTTTTGTTTTCATAATGTTGGTTGCAAGTTTCTAGTTGCTTGTTTTAACTCAAAGCTGAACCCTGAGGGTTTTGTTCCGTCTTTTCGGGACAAAATGTCTCGAAGGGTGACGATGTTTGGTGACTTTTACTTCAAACTAAAAAGAGAATCCACAAATTCCATTCTATTAAAAACTTGTAAATCTTCCATTCCTTCGCCTACACCAATATATTTCACTGGAATATTGAATTGATCCGAAATTCCGATTACTACACCGCCTTTTGCTGTTCCATCTAGTTTTGTAAGTGCAAGAGAGGAGACATCGGTTGCTTGGGTAAATTGTGAACATTGTTCGATGGCATTTTGACCAGTAGAACCGTCCAAAACTAATAAGATTTCGTGGGGTGCACCCGGTACAATTTTGTCCATCACCCGTTTTATCTTAGTCAACTCATTCATTAGGTTTACTTTATTGTGCAATCTTCCAGCAGTATCGATAAGTACCACATCTGCATTTTGATTCACTGCACTTTGCAAGGTATCAAATGCAACAGATGCAGGATCTGCATTCATTCCTTGCTGCACGATTGGAACCCCAACTCGTTCGCTCCAAATTATGAGTTGATCCACTGCCGCAGCTCTAAATGTATCGGCAGCACCAAGAACCACTTTTTTTCCAGATTGTTTAAATTGATGAGCAAGTTTA
The DNA here is from genome assembly GCA_024639505.1 of Crocinitomicaceae bacterium. Lineage (GTDB taxonomy): Bacteria > Bacteroidota > Bacteroidia > Flavobacteriales_D > CAJJDF01 > CAJJDF01. The sequence continues at coordinate 13,251 of JAHEIE010000042.1, read as the reverse complement.
CCGATTGTTGTAGTTTTTCCTACACCATTTACTCCCACAACCATTATTACATGAGGTTTGTGAGTTTCTTGAACCGAAAAATCAACCTGATCGGTAGAATTGTTTTCCTCTAAAAGAGACGCAATTTCTTCTTGCAAAATAGAATTAAGCTCAGAAGTATTGATGTATTTATCCTTAGCAACTCTAGCTTCTATTCGCTCAATTATCTTCACAGTGGTTTTAACCCCAACATCAGAAGTAATGAGAGCTTCTTCCAATTCATCCAAAACATCAGAATCAACGGTAGATTTTCCTGCTACCGCACGCGATAGTTTTGAAAAAACAGATTCCTTGGTTTTTTCTAAGCCTTTGTCAAGCGTTTCTTTTTTTTCCTTTGAGAAAAATCGTTTAAATACACTCATAGATTAAAAATAAAAAAGCTTCTTTCATAAAATGAAAGAAGCTCAATATACTGAATCGTAAATAATGATTTATTTACTAAAAAATTCTTTTACTTGGTCATTTAATACAATAGCTTCTTTAAATTGGTAAGCTCCTGTTTTTGGAGATTTTACCGCCTTAATTACTTTTGTATGCATTTTTCCTCCTCCTTTTTGCAAGGATGCTACTACTTTCTTAGCCATAACTTATTATTTTATTTCTTTGTGAATTGTGTGTTTTCTCAAAATTCTGTTGTACTTCTTCACTTCCATTCTTTCTGGAGTGTTTTTTCTGTTCTTAGTCGTAATGTATCTAGAAGTTCCTGGCACCCCAGTCGCTTTGTGTTCTGTACATTCTAAGATTACTTGTATTCTATTTCCTTTTGTCTTTGCCATTGTCCTTTAATTTCAAGAGTGCAAATATAGAAACTATAAATTAAGATTCAAACATATTAGCCTAATTTTTTCATATTTTAATTCCATTTTAAAGGTTTTAATTGAATATGACATAATTCATAGTTTTTCAGTGTTTTAAAACTATTTTTTACTCATAATTTCTTCTATTTCGTGTATAGTTCGAGGTACACATTCAGAAAGATTAATTGGTTTTTCTTTTGTAATCAAAATATCATCTTCAATTCGCACTCCAATATTCCACCACTTAGGATCACACTCAGAGTTTGCAGGAATGTAAATTCCTGGCTCCACCGTAATTACTTGGCCAGGCGTGAGTTTTCCATAAGTTCCTACATCATGAACATCCAATCCCAAATAATGTGAGGTTCCGTGTGGGAAGTATTTTTTAACATCCTTTGTTTTTTTAATAATTCCAAGTTGCTTCAAGCCATCTGCAATAATAGCATTGGCTACTTGGCTAGCAACCCAAAAACTGTTGCCAGCTATGCAAGAGTCTATCCCAGCTGATTGTGCTTGCAATACTAAGTTGTAAATAATAGCTTGTTCTTTGGAGTACTTTCCATTTACTGGGAGAGTTCGAGTAACATCTGCAGTGTAGCCATGATATTCTGCACCGATGTCGCTCACGAGTAAATCATTTTCTTCAAACATTCTTCTGTTGCTTACATAATGCAATATGCAGGAGTTTCCACCACTGCCATGAATTGAAGGAAAACCAGCATGTTCGGCCCCTTCGTTTTTAAAATGAAATTCAACCAAAGCTTCCGACTGATATTCAGCCATTTTTGGTGTCAAGTTTTTCATTAATTCAAATTGTGCCTTGCAAGTGATATCGATGGCTTTTTTCATCAACACCAATTCATCTTCTGTTTTAATTTCTCTTAATTGCGCCATGTAGCGCGCAAGGTTTGGGCTTCCTGTTTGCCGCACAGTTTGGGACAAAAAAAGCTTTTTTAAATCAAATAAGTCAGATTTTGATTTCGTATCTCGTGTATCATTTTTATCAATTGGGAAAAAAGTATAATTCATCCCGTCTATTTTACAATCAGTTTTTGAAAATTTGGTATTAGGCACAACAACCTCAAATCCCAAAATTTGCTTCACTCCATCTACACCTAAACGCTTTCCTGCCCATAATTCTTGTTTGGAATCACGGGGCTGAACAAAAATTATTTCATCAGTTCGTTTTCCATTTACTTCCACAGGATGTTTGTGAATTACCACCACGGAGTGAGGTTCTCTTAGGCCAGTAAGATAGTAGAAATCAGGATCTTGATGATATTCATAATCCACATCATTTGATCTGTTTCTTATTGGAGAAGAAAAGAAAACAGCTACCGAACTATCTGGCATTAAATCTCTCAACTTTTGTCTCCGTTCTTTATGAAAATTTGCAGGCAACAAATCAGAATCAAAAATCCCCACATCATTAGGATTCAATGAAGTATCCATTTCTATGTTTTTTTTCTCTTGTCCAAATGTATTGGAAAGAAAAAATAGAGTAAAAACAAAAAGTGAAGAATAGATTTTAGGCTGTTTCATATCAGAAAATTACAAAATTTTCGGCATTAATCTAGATTAACAATCAATATTTGGCATTTAGTAAGTTTAAAAGTAACAAGCATAAAAAAGTCCCAAAGAATGATCTTTGAGACTTTTTTGTATAATATTTTCTAAGGACTTAGTTTCCTGTGTACAATCCTTTAGCTTTTGATTCTTTGATCATAGCTTCGATTCCTTTTTTATCGATTGTTCTCAAAGCTCTAGTACAAACTTTAAGTGTAACTGTTCTGTCTTCACTTGGCAAGTGAAATTTCTTTGTTACTAAATTTGGGTAAAATTTTCTTCTTGTTCTTCTCAAAGAGAAAGATACGTTATTACCCGACTGCACTTTTTTTCCTGTTAATTGACAAACTTTTGACATCTTCTGTATTTTTTTGAGACTGCAAAGAAAGGGCTTTTTTTTATTTTATCAAACTATCTCCGCAGTTTTTTGTGTTTTTTTTTCCTCTTATTGATAGGATTCAAAAATCTCACTTGATTTCTTCAGCGAATCTAAGAAAAACCCTTGATTCAAATCTGTATTCCAGTCATTTTCTTCAAAATAATTAATCATTTTTTCGGTTGGCATATTTCCAGTGAGTTCATCTGTTGCCATCGGGCACCCTCCAAATCCTTTGATAGCTCCGTCAAATCTGCGGCAACCACTGGCCAAACTTGCTTTAATTTTTTCTTCCCATGTATTTGGTGTTGTATGCAAGTGGGCTCCAAATTCAACATTCTCAAACTCGGGAATGAGAGTAGAGAATAAAGAATTGATGTTTTCTTTGTTTGAAACTCCTATCGTATCGGACAGAGCCAAAATCCTAATATCTAGCTTTGTATATAATTTTTGTGCCCATTTTGCCACTATATCTTCATTCCATTGATCTCCATAAGGGTTTCCAAAAGCCATAGACAAGTATATGACCAGTTCTTTTTTATTTTTTAATGCCAGGTTTTGAATTTCTTCTACTCTCGACAAAGATTGCTCAATGCTTGAGTTGGTATTTCTTTCCTGAAAAGTTTCTGAAACCGAAAAAGGAAAACCGAGGTAATCGATCTCTTCAAAATTCACGGCATCTTTTGCACCTCTTTCATTTGCTACAATTGCAAGTAATTTCGAATCAGTATCATACAAATCTAATTTGCTCAATACTTCAGCAGTATCTTTTAATTGTGGAATTGCTTTTGGCGAAACAAAACTCCCAAAATCAATCGTATCGAATCCCACTTTGAGTAATGAATTGATATAATCCGCTTTTAGTTGAGTAGGAACAAAATCATACATTCCTTGCATCGCATCTCGCGGACATTCTATCAGTTTTACTTGTTTCATTTTTACTTTCTATTTAATTCTTTAAAAGACTCACATTCAGCGTATTTGGACTGATGAATCAAAAATGGAAATCAGAGGTTCTTCTAATTTCTTGCTTCAACCCTCTTGAGTATCGCTTTATTTATCTTTCTAACCATACTTGGACCTTCGTACACAAAACCGGTATAAACTTGAACTAAATCTGCTCCAGCTTCTATTTTTTCTATTGCATCTTCTGGGCTATGAATCCCTCCAACTCCCACAATAGGAAAAGCCTTGTTGCTTTTTGTACTTAAATAACGGATAACCTCTGTGCTTCTCTTGCCAACTGGTTTTCCACTTAACCCTCCATTTCCTATTTCTGCTATTTTGTCGGACGAAGTGTTAAGGTTTTCTCTCGAAATGGTTGTATTGGTTGCGATAATTCCTTCGATTTTTGTATCGGCTACAATGTCAATGATATCATCCAATTGCGAATCGGTAAGATCTGGAGCTATTTTTAATAAAATTGGTCGTTGAATGTCTTTTTCAGCATTTAGGTTTTTTAGTTTCAAAAGAATTTCAGTCAATGGTTTTTTATCTTGTAAGTCTCTCAAATTAGGAGTGTTAGGTGAGCTTACATTTACAACAAAATAATCTACGTAAGGATGAAGTTCATTGAAACAGATTTCGTAATCATTCACAGCCTCTTCGTTTGGAGTCACTTTGTTTTTTCCAATGTTTCCTCCGATAAGTATACCCGAGTTATTCTTTTTTAATCTTTCTACTGCTTCTTTAACTCCACCGTTATTAAATCCCATTCTGTTTATAAGACCAGAATCATCGGCAACTCTGAACATTCTTTTCTTAGGATTTCCCTCCTGTGGAAGAGGAGTGAGAGTTCCAATTTCGATGAATCCAAACCCAAAGGCTGACAATTCATTGAATAATTTTGCGTCTTTATCAAAACCAGCTGCAAGTCCTACGGGATTCTTGAATGTTAATCCAAACAGTTCTTTTTCGAGTTTTGGATTTTCTAGGGTGTGAATTTTTGAGGCAATAAATTTAGCTCCAGGAATTTTAAAAATATTTTTTATTGAATTGAAAACAAAATGGTGAATTTTTTCTGGATCAAAACGAAAAAGTATAGGTCTAATTATAAGTTTGTACATTCTATATTTATGGGGTTATTTGATACAAATATACAAGGAATGGGACAATTTTTTTAATAACTTTCCTATATTCATCTTAGAATTAAAAATCCACAATGAAAGATTATTCCGAAAGCGATAAAAAGATCATATTGAAAGCATACAGAGGGCTTCTACGAGCTTCAAAAAAATTTAGAACAACGCCTGAAGATACTGCTTACATAAGAAAAGCATTTAATTATTCTGCTGATGCTCACAAAAGCATGAGACGAAAGTCGGGTGAGCCATACATAACACATCCTATTGCTGTAGCGCGTATTTGTACCGAAGAAATTGGATTAGGTGCAACTTCCATTGCTTGTGCTTTGCTCCACGACACGGTAGAAGATACAGATGTAACTCTCGAAGATATTGAAACAATTTTTGGTAGGAGAGAAAAGCGAATAATTGATGGATTGACTAAAATTTCGGGCGCATTTGATTTGACAACATCAGATCAGGCAGAGAATTTTAGAAAAATGATTTTGACATTACCAGATGATGTAAGAGTTATATTTATTAAGCTTGCCGATAGACTTCACAACATGAGAACTCTGGGTTCTATGAGAAAAGACAAGCAACTGAAAATTGCCTCCGAAACTTTGTTTTTGTATGCTCCTCTGGCACATAGATTAGGATTGAATGCTGTAAAAACAGAATTGGAGGATTTGGCTTTAAAATTTAAAGAGCCAGAAGCTTATGAAGAGATTTCTATTAAATTAAGAAAATCTCAAGAGATAAGAGCGAGGTTTATTTCTCAATTTATTTCTCCCTTAAAAAAAGAATTGGACAAAACGGGATTGGAATACACCATAAAAGGAAGGCCAAAATCGGTTTATTCCATTTATAATAAAATAAAAAAGAAGAAGGTAACCTTCGAGGAGATTTATGATTTATTTGCTGTAAGAATTATTCTTCATAGCAAGCCCGAAGATGAGAAAACGGATTGTTGGCGAGTCTATTCCATTATTACAGATTTTTACCGTCCAAATCCTGATAGATTAAGGGATTGGATAACCAGTCCGAGAAGTAATGGATACGAGTCATTGCACACAACCGTAATGAGTCCTACTGGGAAATGGGTAGAGGTACAAGTGAGAACAGAAAGGATGGACGAAATTGCCGAAAAGGGGATGGCGGCACATTGGAAATACAAGGATAGCAAGAAAAAATTGGAAAATAAATTTGATTCTTGGATCAATAAAATAAGAGATTTGGTTGAAAATAACGAAACCGATACCTTAGATTTTATTGACGATTTTAAGTTGAATTTGTATGCCGAGGAAATCTATGTTTTTACACCAAATGGTGAACTCAGAACTTTGCCAAAAGATTCAACAGCCTTGGATTTTGCTTTTGAGATTCACGGAGACATTGGTCGCAAATGTATTGGAGCTAAGGTCAATCATAAATTGGTTCCATTGAGCTATAATTTGACTAGTGGTGATCAAGTAGAAATAATCACCTCAAACAAACAAAGTCCCAAAGAAGCTTGGTTGGATTTTGTGGTAACGTCTAAGGCAAGGACAAACATCAAACAATCCCTAAAAGAAGAACAAAAGCAAATTTCTGAGATGGGCAAAGAAACATTAAAAAGAAAATTTTCTGCCTTGAAAGTTAACTATACAGATAAAAACGTTAGTGAATTGTTGAAAATGTATGAGTTTAAAACTCAACTGGATTTTAATTTTCAGATAGCAAAAGGAAAGATAGACCTTTCGAAAATCAAGAACATTGTTGTGAAGGGTGGAAACCTAAAGTTTGAAAAAACAAAAGGAAAAGAGAAAGAGAGAAAAATGACCGAAGTGAGAGAAATCATTTCGAGTTTTGGCGGAAAATCCAGTGAATCCATTATACTTGGAGATGATAGCTTGAAGCAAGTAGATTATACGATTTCAAGATGTTGTTCACCCATTCCTGGAGATGAAGTTTTTGGATTTCTAACAATCAATGAAGGAATTAAAATTCATAGAACAAATTGCCCAAATGCCGTTCAGCTTATGTCCAATTATGCTTACCGAGTTTTGAAAGCAAAATGGAAGAGTCAAACGGACAAAGAGTTTTCGGTAGGAGTGGAGTTTACAGGAATAGACGGTATGGGGATACTGCATTCGCTTACTAGTTTGGTGACTAGTAGTCTGAATATCAATATCAAGTCCTTGAATATAGACTCTGACGATGGATATTTTAAAGGAGAACTTAAAGCCCTGGTTCATGATACAGTTCACCTAGAAGATTTAATGAGAAAAATGGAAGGTATAGAGGGGATAAAGACCGTGGAAAGAGTTTATTGATTGAAAAACAGCGAGAATAACATTTCAATAACTTATGAAATTGAAAAAAATATTTATTATTGCAACTTAAACAATCTAAAAAACAATAAAAATGAAAAAAACAATTAAAACATTAGTTATAGCTGGAGGACTTTTATTTGCCTCAAATTTCGCAACTGGTCAAGATTTGACTTTTGGAGCAAAAGGAGGATTGAACTATTCTATGTTGACAGGAGGGGTATCAGATGGAAACGGATTAGGATTCCATGTAGGAGGAATTGCATCGTATGACTTTTCAGATAAAATGGGATTAAGAGGGGAGTTATTATTCTCAACTAGAGCACTTTCTTCTACAGAAGAGATCGAAATTATTGACTCAAAAATTAAAACGAGTTCTACCCCATCTTTTGTTGCTATTCCGGTATTATTCAACTATTCTTTTGACAAAATTTCTTTGATGGCTGGTCCTCAGTTTTCTATATTGGCTTCTTACAAAGCTGAAGTAGAAACTACAATTGCCTCGCTAGATCCAGTAACAGCTGAAGTTGAAGGAACAGATGGTTTAAGATCGTTTTCTGTTGATTTTGCTTTAGGTGCTGAGTATTCAGTATCTGATAATGTGGGAGTAAGTTTGAGATATGTTAGAGCACTACAATCTTTGGCTGATTTGGATAATGATGATTCAAGATACAACGTAATCCAATTGTCTGCAGTGTACAAGTTTTAAGTCACAAAATAATATGTTTAAAAAAGGAGTTTCGAAAGAAACTCCTTTTTTTTTTGCTCATAGATTTTATGAGTAAGGGCCGAAAAGGTTCTAAGTAAAATGAGATAGTGTTTGCATGAACTGTTGATAAAATAGTTTGATTCAAAAAAAATGCTCATCCGATGGGATAGGCATTTATTTGTGAACCTAAGAAATAAAAAGCTCAAACCATTTTAAAAGAATTGAAAAAACTAATCTTATTTTATGTTCTCCGTTAACCAAGAACCTCCTACCGACAATACATTGTTTAGTTTGAGACAATCATTATAGTTTGTTTCGTTAACACCCCCAGTAGGACAAAATTTAACATTCGGAAACACAGAATTATAAGTAGAAAGGGCCTTCATTCCACCAGCTAGATTAAATGGAAACAATTTGAATGTATCCCAATCTTGTTCAAGTCCAGAAATAATATCTGAAGGTGTCATAACTCCTGGAAGAAATGGGATATTATAGTCATTTAGTGCATTTCTCAATTCTGGAGATGTTCCTGGACTTACTATAAAGTCTACATTCAAAAACTTACATTTCTTTAGGTGAGAAATTGACGTAACTGTGCCTACACCAATTTTAAAATTGTTGGGCTTTATCTTTTGAGCCAGTTCAATAGCATCCCAGGCAATATCTGATCTTAATGTTATTTCTAAACATGTAATATCATTCGACATTAAATGATTGATTGTTTTTTCAACCGTTGAAAGATCAGTAAAATTGATAATAGGAATAAATTTATTCTTCTTCAATATTTCTCGTATTCCAAATTGCTTACCCATAATTAAAATATTGTCGCTCCAGTTTCACTAGAGGAAATTAAACTTCTTACTTTATTAAATAATTCTCTTCCAGTTCCAGGTATCATCTCAGGAGCCTCAACTGGTGTTCTTTTTAAAACTTCATCGATATTCAAACACTCCAGTTTTCCTTTTTCGCAATCTAATATTAATTTATCTCCATCTCGCAAAAGAGGAAGAATACCTCCATCTTTAGCCTCTGGTGATAAATGTATTGCCGAAGGTACTTTTCCTGATGCTCCAGACATCCTTCCGTCTGTTACCAGAGCTACTTTATGTCCATTGTGTTGCAATATGCTGAGCATTGGTGTTAGTTTGTGCAATTCTGGCATTCCATTTGATTTTGGTCCTTGAAATCTTATTACTACTATAAAATCTTTGTTTAATTCACCTTTGTTGAACGCTGAAACAAATTCGTTTTGATCGTTAAACACAATAGCAGGTGCCTCAACAAAGCGATTTTTAGGATTTACAGCAGATATTTTGCAGACAGAAACACCCATATTACCCGTAATAAGTCTAATTCCACCTTCAGGGTCAAACGGTTGAGCTATAGGGGATATAACAGAGTAGTCTAAAGAATCTTTTGGTCCAGTTCGGTATTCAACTTTATTATCCGTTAGAAATGGCTCATCACAATATTGTGAGAGACCTTTCCCTTTTACTGTCCATACGTCTTCATGTAACAGCTTTTTCTCAAGTAGTGATTTTATAACGATTGACATTCCACCTGCAGCATGAAAATGATTAATATCTGCCGTACCATTAGGATAAACTTTTGTGATGGATGGAATTACTTTTGATAATTCTGAGAAATCTTGCCAGTCTATTATTATTCCAGCAGCTTTAGCGATTGCAACGAGGTGAATAGTATGATTTGTAGAACCTCCTGTAGCTAATAGTCCGATCATTCCATTCACTATGGTTTTTTCGTCCATTATTTTATATAGAGGTACTTTGTGAGAATCTGAAGTTATTTCTATAAGTTGCTTTACAGCTTCAGCTGTCAGTGCAGCTCTCAATGGATTGGTTGGGTTTACAAATGAAGAACCTGGTAAGTGAAGTCCCATTATTTCCATTAGCATTTGGTTACTGTTAGCGGTACCATAAAATGTGCAAGTTCCTGCAGAATGATAAGCTGCCGATTCACCTTTCAATAATTCTTCTCTACTTATTAATCCTTTTGCAAAATCTTCCCTGATTTTAGCTTTTTCTTCATTTGAAATTCCTGTTTCCATAGGGCCTCCAGGAATAAAAATAGTAGGCAAGTGTCCAAATTTTAATGAACCTATTAATAACCCGGGTACTATTTTGTCGCAAATTCCTAAACAAATAGTCGCATCAAACATATTGTGTGACAAGGCCACCACAGTAGACATTGCTATTATATCTCGGCTAAGTAAAGAAAGTTCCATTCCTGCTTGGCCTTGGGTAACACCATCACACATTGCTGGAACACCTCCAGCAAATTGGGCCACAGCTCCATTTTCCTCTGCCGCTTTTCTTAATTGATCAGGATAGTTTTCGTAAGGTTTATGAGCCGATAACATATCATTATATGCTGAAACGATGGCTAAATTAAATGCGGAATTTCCAGTTAATTTGTTTTTGGCATTATCATCACATGCTGCAAATGCATGAGCTAAATTCCCGCAAGACATAATCTCTCTTGACCTTTGGTTTTTCTCTGCTAGTTGCATTTGCTCAAGATATTCGAGTCTTGAGTTTTTGCTTCGTTTTATTATTCGTTCTGTTATATGTTGTATCGTTTTGTTCATGTATTGTCAAATTAGGGTGCCCAATAAACTGAAATTGCATTTTTTCTTGATTCCAAAAGATTGTATATCGGAAGTTCCTCTTTTGGTGTTGTATTGGTTATTATATTTAATTTTTCTTCACCGGTACAAAAAAGAAATAAATGAGTTGATTTGATTATATGATTTAAACTAAAACTAACTCTTTTTTCAGGATGAACTGGCGCATTTGTATTTAACAAAATTTCATTATAGTTTGTGTTTAATCCAATTTCTGAATTGTTGTCATTTGGGAATAAAGATGCAAAATGACCATCATTACCCATCCCAAGAAAAATTATATCCGGTTTTTTTGAAAAAAGAGACTCTTGGTTTAATAGCAACAAGTTGTTTATTTCATTTTTAGGATCTTGAACTAAAGGAAGAAATTTTGGTTTATCGCTTTTAATTCTATTAATTAGGTTTTCAAATAGAAATTTTCCATTCGAATATTCACTTTTGGAGTCAACCAGTCGTTCGTCTGCCAAGCTGATTGTAATGTTTGTCCAGTTTATTGCTGTATTACTTAGTTTTTGTAAAAAAATCTTTGGTGTTGATCCACCAGAAAATAATAAAAACAAAGAGTTTTGGTTTTTTTGAAGTTTCTGGATAATAGAAACAGTATCAGCTACAAGCTTGTCTTCGAGTATTTCTTTTGATTTAAATTTTGTTAAATTCATCTTAAGTTTAGTTAGATTCATGCCAGGTATGCCCAGGCAATAATACTTCATCTCCTGGCCCTTGAGTTCCAGCTTTATATAGTTCTAATTCCATTTCACTTTTCTCCCAATTTTGTGTCACAGAGTTTATCCAAATCCAAGAAGCTCTCAATTCATCTTCTCTCATAAATAATGTTTGATTCCCTTTTATTACATCCATTAACAAACGTTCATAAGCATCAGGAAATTCTTTATCAAATGAACCTCCATAATCTAGTTCAAGTGAAGTTGGCTTGTATCGGTAACCACCAGGACCTGGTATTTTTACCATTTGAACTAATTCTATTCTTTCTTCTGGTTGCAATCTTATAATCAACTTATTGTTTTCAATTTTTTTTCCATTTGGAAATAAATTGTGTGGAACTTTTTTAAAATTTATTACAATTTCCGAATATCTACTTTCCATTCTTTTACCTGTTCTCAAATAAAATGGAACCCCTGCCCATCTCCAATTGTCCACATAAGTTCTAATAGCAACAAATGTCTCAATAGGGGAGTCGTATCTTTCTATATCTTCTTGATAGGAGGATACTGGTAAGCCGTTTATTTCTCCTCTAGTATACTGACCTTTTATCGTGTTTTTAACAACAGTTTTTTCATTAAATGGTCTAAGTGCCTTTAATACTTTTAGTTTTTCATTTCTAACATTGTCCGAATTAATTTTGGAAGGTGGTTCCATTGCAACAAGACAAAGTAACTGTAATAAATGGTTTTGGACCATGTCTTTTAAGGCACCGTATTTATCATAAAATTCTTTTCTTGATTCAACTCCAATTGATTCGGCAACAGTTATTTGAATATTTTCTATATTTTGACCATTCCACGCCAGTTCGAACAAATGATTTGCAAATCTTAAAACCATAAGGTTCTGTACAGTTTCCTTACCAAGATAATGATCTATTCTATAAATTTGACTTTCCTTAAAGTAAGTTCTTATGTTCTTGTTTAATTCCTCAAAAGAATCTAAGTCGTGACCAAGCGGTTTCTCTAAAATTACTTTTGAAGTGTCGGTTATAATTTCATTTTTATATAAATATTCAGAAATTTTACCAAAAATACTTGAAGGTGTAGAAAAGTAAAATAAAGTTTGTTCAAACTCTGTTTCTTCGAATGAGTTCCTTATTAATTTATATTCCTCATTTTTTAATAAATCGACTTGAAGGTAAATGACCATTTGTTTAATGAGCAAAAACTGTTCAGTAGTTATATCAGAAACGTATTTCTTTAAATTTAATTCTAGAACATCGGAGAAAGTGTCAGTTGTGTATTCAGATTTTGATACAACTGTAATTCTACAAAGTTCAGAAATTTGTTTATCAACAATTCGTTTGAATAATGCCGGAAAAATTTTTTTTAGTGATAGGTCTCCATCACCACCAAATATGATAATATTAGTTTTCATTACTTAAGTTATTATGCAAGATATTTATTTCTTAGTTGGTCGAATGATATAAAATTAGTTCATCGATTGGGCATCTGGTAATTTTAGAAACTTTAATGGAATACTTATTGGCAATTTCTAGTAGAATTTCTTTGTAAAAAAATGAGATGGAACCAATAAAACCTACTTCATATTTTTGGTAGTCTTTGTAAGGTATTATTCTTTTTTGAAAAAACTCTTCAAACTCATTCAAAATAATAGACCTAAGCTGAGTTTCATTTATAAACTGCTGATAAAACTTAGCGAAACTAGCTAGAAAAACATTAGGATTTTTTTCTCTATATGTTTTGTAAAGTATCTCTTTTTTCGAGATATTAAATTCCTTATCAAATTGATTTTTTATCTCTTCATTTAATTTTCCTGAAAGGTATAATTGGATTAATTTAATTCCAAGATGAGAGCCGCTTCCTTCATCACCCAAGATATAACCATGTGACTCTATATTTGCAATTTCCATTTCATTTTTCCAAACACAGGAATTAGAGCCTGTTCCCAAGATACAAGCAATTCCATCCGATTTTCCTAATGTTGCTCTAGCTGCTGCAATCAAATCATGGTGTATTTCTATAGTGGAATTAGAAAAAAGTTGAGCCAAAGCTATTTTTA
>JAHEIE010000083.1 GCA_024639505.1 Crocinitomicaceae bacterium | reverse complement strand
TTCCTAAAAATTCTAAAAACTGAATGCGATTCATTGTAATTCTCATTCAATCAATATCTTTGTGACATGAAACGGGTAGGAATCATTATTTTAAACTGGAATGGAAAAGAGCATCTAGCTACTTTTTTGCCTTCTGTGGTTCAGTATTCTGGTGGAAATGATGTTGTGGTTGTCGATAATAATTCTTCCGATGATTCAGTTGAATTTTTGAAATCCAATTACCCCGAAATAAGATTGGTTCATAACACTGCCAACGGTGGATTTGCAAAAGGTTACAATGAAGGATTGAGGCAAATACAGGGCGATTACGAAATTTATGTTCTATTGAATTCTGATGTTGAAGTTACTGAAAATTGGCTTGAACCCATTTTAAACAAAATGAGTTTAGATGAATCAATTGTAGCTTGCCAACCCAAAATTTTAGCCTATAAATCAAAGTCTCAGTTCGAGCATGCTGGAGCTGCCGGAGGTTTTATAGACAAAAATGGATATCCTTTTTGTAGAGGAAGAATTTTTAACGAAATAGAACAAGATTTGAGTCAGTATGACCAAGAGCAAGAAATTTTTTGGGCAACGGGAGCTTGTATGTTTGTGAAAAGCCAAACATTTCATGAGTTAGGTGGTTTTGACGAAACCTATTTTGCTCACATGGAAGAAATAGATTTGTGCTGGAGGATGAAACTTCATGGTCATAAAATAATGGCAATTCCTAGTTCCACTGTTTATCATTTGGGAGGAGGAACTTTAGATTACATGAGTCCAAAAAAAGTATATTTGAACTTCAGAAACAGCTTATTTACTTTATTCAAAAATTATCGAGGGAGGTATCTTTTTTTTAAAATTGGATTTAGGTTTTTATTAGATTATTTAGCCTTTTTTGTTTTTTCAATCAAAGGAGAATTTATAGCTGCGGCTCAAATTCTGAAAGCACAAGCTCATTTTTTAGCTAAAATTTCGGAAATGAAACAAAAGAGAAAAGAACTAAAAGAGGCAACAAAGGGAATTGAATTCAATGCCAGTGGATTGTACAAAAAGAGTATTGTATTTACCAATTTCATCAAAAGGAAAAAACATTTTTCAGAATTAGATTCAAGGAATTTTAATAAGTAAGTACTATATTTATTTTTAACTCGTTATTCGACTATGAACACAAAATTTCTTTTCACGCTAGGTATTGTCTTAACCTCTGTTTGGGGTGCAGTATTTTCTCAGTCCAAAACACCCAAATACAGTAATGAGTTTTTGACTATCGGAGTAGGTGCAAGAAATTTTGGAATGGCCAATTCCGTAATTGCAGGCATAGAAGATGTAACTGCTGGGTATTACAATCCTGCAGGTTTGCTTCACATCAAAAAAGACATGGAATTTAGCCTCATGCACTCAGAATATTTTCAGGGAATAGCCAAATATGATTATTTAGGTTTCAGCAAAAGGTTGGATGAAAACTCAGTAGGAGGAATCTCTTTGATTCGTTTTGGTACGGACGATATACCCAACACAACACAACTCATAGACAAAGAAGGAAACATAAATTACGACAACATTACAAGATTCTCTGCTGCAGATTATGCACTACTTTTGTCTTATGCGCGAAGGTTGAAAATGGGACTTGAAGTTGGAGGTAACTTTAAAATTATTCACCGTAGAATTGGTGATATGGCAAAATCTTGGGGTTTTGGATTGGATTTATCTGCAAATTACCGAACCGAAAAATGGAAATTTGCTGCCGTATTGAGAGATGTGACTACAACCGTGAATTCATGGAGTTACTCGATTGATGACGCTACCAGAGAGGTGTTTGTGGCTACAGGGAACGAAATTCCTGAAAACTCAACCGAAATTACGTTGCCAAGATTGATTCTTGGAGCATCCAGAGATGTGAAGTTGAATGAAAAGTTTGAGCTTACCGCAGAAATGAATTTGAACACAACATTTGATGGAAAGAGAAACACATTTATTCGTTCCAATGGATTGAATATAGAACCTAGTTTGGGTGTAGAAATTGGTTTCAAAAAATTGCTTTTTGTACGTACAGGATTTGGTAATGTGCAATGGATTAGGCAATTCGATCGTTCAGAAACATTATCTATTATGCCAAGCATTGGAGTAGGAGTAGCTTTCAAAAAGTTTAAAATAGACTATGCTATTTCTAATGTTGGAAACAATTCTTTGGCCTTGTATTCTAATGTGTTCTCTTTAAGTTTTGGATTGAACTAAGCTTCATTGCTTTCAGCAAAATTTTTGAAATCTTCTAAGTATTTCATCGATTGCTTTTTGAATGCTTTTGGAAAAAAGAACCCAATAATTCTCATAAAACCTTTGAATTTGAATTCCTGAATTGTGCGGTACACTGTTTTACCCTTTTCTTCATGAAATTCGGTAAAAATGATATTGTAAACACCATCTGCTTGATAAGCCGTAACCATTTTATCGGGCAATTCGTTCAGCAATATAGTTTCTGTCATGGTCATTACTCTTTTCGAAGTTTTAAAAACCATTTCAGTTTTTGCACCTTTTTTTCCTTCTTCACCACTTATCAATTTTACAGATTGCAACCCTTTCATCCATTTGTATAAATTTGGGATATTGTCATACAAAGCCACCACTTCATTTTTTGGTTTGTTGATAGTTGTTTCTAGAGTGTATTTCATGTTCAAGAGTAAATTGATTTGGAAATTAATTCCATTTATTGACAATTATAACCATTTAACGAAAATAGGAGAGGATAAATTGAATTTTTCTTACTTTAGTAATTCGAAAAAAATTAACTAAATAAACAATAAAAATGAAAAAGATACTCTCGTTATTTTTAGCCGTTTCTCTTGTGTTTACTAGCGTAAATGTAAAAGCGGACGAAGGAATGTGGTTGCCAATGTTCATCAAAAGATTGAACATTAAAGACATGCAAAGCAAAGGACTTAAACTTTCTGCAGAGGAAATTTACAGTGTAAATAATTCTAGTTTGAAAGATGCAATAATCTCATTAGGAGGTTTTTGTACAGGCGAAATTATTTCTGACCAAGGATTGATGTTAACGAATCACCACTGTGGTTACGATGCAATTCAACAATTTTCTACTGTGGCAAACAATTACCTAAGAGATGGTTTTTGGGCAATGAAAAAATCAGAAGAAAAGAATGTTCCTGGACTTACAGCTACTTTCTTAGTAAGAATGGAAGATGTTACGGAACAAATTTTAGAAGGAATCTCGGGATTGGACTCTAGACAAGACAAAGCAAAAAAGATTAAGGAGATTCAAGCAGAATTGATTAAAAAAGCAACTGCTGGAACCAATTATTCAGCTTACATCAAAGATTTCTTTTATGGAAGCGAGTATTATATGTTTATCAACGAAACATACACAGATGTAAGATTGGTAGGTGCTCCACCAGAATCTGTGGGAAAATATGGAGGAGACACTGACAACTGGATGTGGCCAAGACACACAGGAGATTTTACTTTGTTCAGAATTTACTCTGGAAAAGATGGAAAGCCTGCAGATTACTCTGCGGATAACATTCCGATGAAACCAAAACACCACTTACCTGTGAATATCAAAGGAGTGAAAGAAGGTGATTTTGCAATGATTATGGGATATCCAGGAAGTACAGATAGATATTTGTCTTCTTTTGGAGTACAACAAGCCATTGATAAAAAAGGACCTACTGTAGTAGAGGTAAGAGATGTGAAGCTGAAAACAATGAAGGCTCAAATGGATAAGAAAGAAAGCATAGATATTATGTATTCTTCTAAATATGCGCAAACTGCAAACTACTGGAAGTATTTTCAGGGGCAAACTGAGCAATTGCAAACAAACAGAGTGGTTGAGAGAAAATCTAAATTAGAACGAGATTTTGAAAACTGGTTCGGACAATCGCCACAATTGACTGCAAAATATGGCGATGCATTGAGAATGATAAAAGAATATTACGATTTGACTGACGAATACATTGTTGGAAATACCTACGTAATGGAAGCAGGATTGAGAGGTCCTGACTTTGTGTTGTACACATACAGAACC
>JAHEIE010000035.1 GCA_024639505.1 Crocinitomicaceae bacterium | reverse complement strand
TTGAACAAAACATACACAATAAGTCCCAATACCAAAATAAGGTAGGCATGACGCAAATTTCTATCTTTCAAAATGTACTGAATAGGACTTTCCTTCATTATTTCATCTGGGTTCATGGAGTTCTCGTCCGATAGCTCATCCCATCTATTTGTATGATTGTGCCAATAATAATTTCCTTTGGGAAGGTGAGAAAACACACGCTGAGCAAACTCCAATCCATCGTCATTGAAGAGAGAGGCATTGTACAAAAGTTCGGGCAGGGAATGAAGATAAAAGGTCCCTTTTCCATATTTCACTTTCAAAAAAATGGGTTGATTGTAATACGTTTCGGCTCCCAAAACTGCCAAATCATTGATGTCGCCAATAAAATTGTGAAGATTAAAATAATTCCACGATCTGTAATTTTTGTAATCATTCTCGTATTCCGAATAAATATAAGGCAAATACAAAGTCATTTCTGGATGGGTAAAATCTACACTTACTTCGTCATTAAAACGCTGTTTGATCATGCTAGAGTAAGCAAAACGATTGGAAAACACAGAATTGAAATTTGTGACAGAAACCAAGGCTGAATTTCCATTTTCCACAAACTTCAAAAGAGTATCTATTGACTTGGGCGAAAGATTGATATCCGAATCTATGAGCAAATAAGTGGTTGGTTTTCCAGTGTATTCAGTTGACAGCGAAGTATCTAAATCATCTTTTACAAATTGCAACGAATCTATCAAAGGATAATCCTTGAGCAGCTCTTCCAAAATATGAAGTCCATCACTGTTTAGGTATTTCTGATACAAGTCTTTTTCACTTTCACTAATCTCCGATTTTTTTGAATCAGAAGGATACAAAAAGTAAAAAACCACCATGAGAATGAGCACAACAGCAGCCAATATTGATATTTTAGCTTTGTTATTCATCCAGTTTCTTTACTAAGTTTTTAAATCTTGGTTCTACTTGTAGGTATTCAATTTTACTCAATTGTCTTTCTCCGTACCAAACTATCTCATACACCGACACGCATTTTTCAAAGGATTCAAAATTCGGATTACCTCTCATTTCCATCAAGAACGAAAAGTTCGTCTTTTCTTTCTCCCAAACAATCAAATCTTTTTTGATTAATCCACGAATGACAAAAATAAAATAGACGCGAATAGCTTCTCTGTAGTCTTCTTTTTGCAGAGCTTTCTCCAACAAAAGCTCAAGCTCAGTTTTAGGGATTTCTGTAGGAATAATAGAATCCAAATCTCTAGTGAATTTTTTATTCCCCTTGGAATCCTTCATTTTATGAAAGAACAAAAAGAAAACCAGAGCAGCCAAAGCCAAAATAACAAGTACCAAAATAAAATTGGACCAGAAAGGAGAAATTTTACCCGGATTAAACAAATCATTAGAACCCGTGCTTCTTGGCTCATACTTTTCTTTTTTCTTAGGAATTCGCTTTATCTCTTTGGAATTTCTTTCTCGCCAATACTTTCTGAAAGCTCTTTCCGATTTTCGGTAAGGATTGTCTTCTTGGGTAAAAGAACTTCCGTCTTGCCCTTCGTACTCCACACCCGAAATCTCGTTTACTATATTCAGCCTCAGTCGCTCCCACTTTTTTCTATCAAAAAGAACAATGGAAATGGAGTCCTTTAAATATTGGATGTGAGCTGTACTTTTTTCGTAATTGTTGTGGTAGTTTATTTCGTCCAGATATTCATCTACATCAAAATCATCTTGAGCGTAACTGTGATTTGCAATCGTCAACAAAGAGAAAAACAGAGCGATATGTTTCAGTACAATTCTCATTTATTAGATTCAAAATGTTTGTTTCCCTTGCCAAAATTTTTCAACCTTGATTTTAATCCCAATGCATTCTGTTTGTCGTGAATACTCATGTACTGAAAACTAATAGCGGCAATGATAAGTGGCAATAAAACATGAACTAAAACCAGTACAAGAAAAGCCGAAATGAAATTCTTGATGGATAAAAAATCTTCGAATACAGTCAGCGTATGCCAATCGATAATTTCGTCAATCACCAAAGTTTTGATGTCCATTCCGGGAACAAAAGGATTGTAATAAGTCCACGAAAAAATGTAAGCTAAGCCCGTAATCAACAGAAAAGAAACTACAGTTTGCCCCCAATCTTTAGATCCATATTTAAACCCTAAAGAAACTCCAGTTACAAAACTCATATCGCCAGCAATACTTGGATAAAATAATAGGACAACAAAGGGAGAACCAAAAATAAGGACCCAAACAAAACTTCCGGGAACAAAATAGAAAATCAACAAAACCAGAGTAACCAAGGGAATTGACTTGAGTAAAAATGGCCAAATTTCTTTCATCCATAGGGCGATGTAACTTGCACTAGTGTCTTTTCCAATGAGAGATAAACAATGAATTACCGTTGCCACATTCAAAGAAAAAAACAAAACAGTGGCAACAAAAGAAATCCATGAAAAATGAATAGAACCACCAAACACCAATTCGAATAGCTCTCCCGTTTCGAGGTAATAATCGGAATAAGGCGAGGAATAAAAAAACCAACCCAAGTATAAGAGAGAAAGTGGCGCAATGACAACAAAAATAACGCTAGAGATTTTGGAGAGATACAATTTATAAAAACGAAAAGTATCATAAAAAACCTGACTCATGTTTCGGATAGAATATTTTTCTAATTTGCGAGTCTCAATGTGAATGGGTTTTTCCTCTACGCGTTCTTGGCTGGCAAATTTCCTTCCAACATAAAAAGGATAAAACACAAAATAACCCAGAATAAAAGCGAGAGAGGAGAGAATGATAAGCCATTTCACAACATCAGGCATTTCGGTGTGACGTGTAACATAACCTTCTAAAAAACCTGCAACAATAAATAAAGGAACAGTTCCTAGCAATATGTTGATTCCTCGTTTTGCATGTATTTGCAGCGACTGGGTGCGAGTGAGTGTTTTAGGAAACAACAATCCATTCCCCATTACAATTCCTGCTGCACCGGCAATTACGATTGCAGAAATTTCTAGCGTACCATGAATCCAAATCACCAAAAAAGAAGTGAGCAAAAGCCCTTTTATGTAAAAAAAATACTGAAAAGCACCCAACATGAATCCGTTACTTACTAATAAAAATGTCGAACCTACGGAGAAAAATATTCCCATTATAAACACCAAAAAAGCTACACGGATGTTGTTAATTGTAATCTGCAAAAACATATCGCCTTCGTTCATCTGCTTGTACACCGCCATAGGATCTCCATTATTGATGTTGTCGATAGTCATATCCACATAAGCATCACCCAAAATGATTCGCGAAAAATCGGGATCGATGTAGGAAGAAACTGCTCCCACAAGCACCGCCACAAAAAAGAATAAAAAAGCCGTTAAAAAAGCTTTTCTACTCCTGTACATTTCTAAGGGTAGATTTTGTTTCCAAAACATCAAGAACGTAGTAAGAAAAGTACTTTTTGTTTTAGAAAAAGAAAGAAAAACTTTTTGAGCTAAGTAATTGAGATAAACCCTAACCGACCTTTTGGGATAAAATGTTTTGGCGTAAGATAAGTCTTCCGTTATCTCAACAAACAATTCGCTCAACTTATCAGGGTCTTTCGTTTTGTTTTGAGATAATTTTTCAAACTCTTGCCATTTCTGCTTGTTTTTTTCTATGAAATCTGTCTCCTTCATGTATAGCAATAGTTTCCTCTTCGGTGAGTTTTTAAATGTATGAAAATTAAGTTAGTTTTGTGACACCAAATCTACCTTTTTGGTTAAAAAAGAGAGAATTATTTTCATCATTCTTTAAAATATAGAATGAATTCAAAGTTTATGAACAAATACTTGTGTAAACTGAGAAGTTATATTTATATTTGCACTCTTAAAATAGAAAAGGTAACAATATTATACTATGAATTTAGATAAAGAAATCAAAAAAGAAGCGTTCAAAACATACGGAGGTTCTGAGAAAAACACAGGTTCTTCAGCTGCACAAGTTGCTCTTTTTACTGAAAAAATTAAAAACCTAACGGAATATCTTAAAACGAACCGTAAAGATTACAATACACAAAGATCATTGGTAATCATGGTAGGAAAAAGAAAAAAACACTTGAGATACATTAGAAATAAAGATATTGTAGCTTACAGAGAGTTGATTGCTAAAGTTGGAATTAGAGATACATTCAAATAATAATGAATTGTAATTCAACCGCAACAACCGTATAAAATTTTTAAATAAGGCAACCCCTAACGGTTGCCTTATTTGTTATACACACATTTAGAATTGATAAAAAAGAATTGACCACAGGGGTCAAAATGTAGGAAGAGATATTTTTTTCAACTCTTCTTATTTGCACGAAACGGAAAAAAATAAAAAAACGTAACAATGAACATTATTACAAAAAAGATGAATCTGCCAGATGGTAGAGAAATTATAATTCAAACAGGAAAACTGGCAAAGCAATCTGACGGAGCTGTTGAAGTAAGAATTGGAAACACGGTATTATTGGCAACTGCTGTATCTGCAAAAGATGCGAAAGATGGAGTTGATTTTATGCCATTGACAATCGATTATAGAGAAAAATATGCTGCTGCAGGAAAATTCCCAGGTGGATTTTTCAAGAGAGAAGCAAGACCTTCTGAATACGAAATATTGACAATGAGATTGGTGGACAGAGCACTTCGTCCTCTTTTCCCTGAAGATTATCACGCAGATACACAAGTGATGATTCAACTCTTATCTGCTGACGAAAACATGGCAGATTCTTTAGCTTGTTTGGCTGCATCTGCTGCCTTAGCTTGTTCAGATATTCCTTTTGAAACACCAGTTTCGGAAGTAAGAATTTCTAGAGTAAATGGTGAATTCGTAATCAACCCAACATACGAACAAAATGCTATTGCTGATATAGACATGGTAATTGCTGGAACAAAAGACAGCATTATGATGGTGGAAGGAGAAATGAAAGAAATTTCTGAAGCTGAAATGATTGACGCTATTAAAACTGCTCACGAAGTAATTAAGGAGCAATGTGCAATCATGGACCAATTCACAAAAGAATTAGGAAAAGAAACAAAAAGAGAATACTCTCACGAAACTCATGATGCTGCCGTTGAAGCAAAAATCAAAGCTTTTGTAAACGACAAATGTGAAGACATTGCAAGACAAGGTCATGCTGACAAAGAATTGAGAGGACAACTATTTGGAGCTGTAAAAGAAGAGTACATTGCTTCTTTGAGCGAAGAAGAGTTGGAAGCTGAAAAGCCTTTTATTGGAGTTTACTTCAAGAAAGCCCAAAAAGCTGCTGTAAGAAATGTAATCTTGAACGAAAAGAAAAGATTAGATGGAAGACAAACTACTGAAATCAGACCTATTTGGAGTGAAGTAAACTATCTACCATCTTGTCACGGTTCGGCCGTATTTACAAGAGGAGAAACCCAATCTCTTACTACACTTACTTTGGGTGGTAAAAAAGATGAACAAATCTTTGATGGAGCTGTTGAGGAAAAGAAACAAAACTTCACACTTCACTACAACTTCCCTCCTTTTTCTACCGGAGAAGCAAGACCATTGAGAGGAACATCAAGAAGAGAAGTAGGACACGGAAACTTGGCTCAAAGAGCATTGAAACAAGTAATTCCAACAGATCCTAACGTAAACCCTTACACAATTAGATTGGTATCAGAAATTTTAGAATCTAACGGTTCTTCTTCTATGGCATCTGTATGTGCTGGTTCTCTTGCATTGATGGATGGTGGTATTAAAATTACGAATCCAGTTTCTGGAATCGCAATGGGACTTATCATGGATGAAAATGGAAAGTATGCTGTATTGTCTGATATCTTAGGAGACGAAGATCACTTGGGAGATATGGATTTTAAAGTAACTGGAACTGAAAATGGAATCACGGCTTGCCAGATGGACATTAAAGTAAAAGGACTTTCATACGAAGTATTGACTGAAGCACTTGACCAAGCAAGAAATGGTAGAGCTCACATCTTAGGTGAAATGATGAAAACTATTTCTGCACCAAACGAGGACTACAAACAACACACGCCTAGAATCAAGAGTTTGATTATTCCAGCTGACAAAATTGGAGCTGTTATTGGTTCTGGTGGAAAAGTAATTCAAGAGTTACAAGCTGAAACAAATTCTGAAATTAGTATCGATGAAAATCCAGATGGAGAAACTGCTACAGTTTCTGTATTGACTAATGACGGTGCTGGAATGGCATTGGCTCTAGAAAAAATTGATTTGATAGTAAATCCACCGCAAATTGAGGTAGGAGAAACCTACACTGGAGCAGTGAAGTCTATCAAAGAATTTGGATGTTTCGTAGAAGTAGTTCCTGGACAAGATGGTTTGATTCACATTTCTGAATTGGATTGGAATAAAACTGAAAAAGTAGAAGACGTTGTTTCTGTTGGAGACATGGTTACTTTTAAAGTTACTGGATTTGATCCAAAGAAAAGAAAGCACAAATTATCAAGAAAGATTTTGTTGCCAAGACCTGAAAAAACTGAAAAGAAAGAAGTGTAAACACTGCAATCTTTACAGATTATCAAAACCTCGTTGGACTATTTCAACGAGGTTTTTTTATTGCTGAATTATTTTTGTTTAATTATTTTAGGTATTTATTAAACATTTTGTTTGGCGTTTGATTTTCTTTTGTCTAACTTTATCATGTAAAAGATAAACAAAACCTTCGAAGCGATTTAAAAACGGCAGAATAACTAAGAGTGTTAAAATCTGTTAATCGTTAGTCAACAGTGTAACAATAAGGAATCTCACACGTTAAAATAGAAAAGAACCACAATCTTTTTCACTAAAAAGTACCGAACAAACAAAACTTACAACCATGAGACAGCTAAAAATAACCAAACAAATAACAAACAGAGAAACACAATCTCTTGACAAGTATTTATTAGAAATAAGTAAGTATGATTTAATTACGGCTGAAGAAGAAGTAGAATTGGCTGCAAGAATCAGAGAAGGTGATCAAAATGCCTTACAAAGATTGACAAAAGCCAATTTAAGATTCGTAATCTCGGTATCAAAGCAATACCAAAACCAAGGACTTTCATTATCGGACTTAATTAATGAAGGAAACCTGGGATTGATAAAAGCTGCTCAAAGGTTTGATGAAAAAAGAGGTTTCAAATTCATTTCTTACGCAGTTTGGTGGATTCGTCAATCCATCCTTCAGGCTATTGCTGAACACGCAAGAATAGTAAGATTGCCATTGAATAAAATTGGAACAATCAATAAAATAAACAAAACGTTTTCTTCCCTAGAACAAGAGTTTGAAAGAACTCCATCGGTTAGCGAAGTTGCTGCTACGCTTGAAGTAAGTGAAAAAGAAGTGAAAAAAGCACAACATATTTCGGGAAGACACGTATCTATGGATGCACCCTTGGGAACAGACAGCGAAAACGACATGTACGAAGTTTTTGCTTCCGATGATAGCGCGATAGCTCACGAAGATGACTTGCTAGAAGGTTCTCTGAATGACGAAATAGGAAGAATCCTAGATACACTTGCACCAAGAGAGGCTGACATAATTAAATTGTATTTTGGAATAGGACAATCTTACCCTTTGACTCTTGAAGAAATTGGAGATAAATTTGACCTAACAAGAGAAAGAGTGAGACAATTGAAAGAAAAAGGACTAAGAAAATTAAAGCAAAAATCAAGAAGTAAACTACTAAAAAGCTATTTAGGATAATATTTATTGTAGAGAGAATTGAGCATGAAAGAATAGATAGTATTTCCATTTTTTAGGAACATGAATTCAAAGTATGCAATGAGCCACTGACCAAAAAGAGTCGGTGGCTTTTTTTATTGTTAAAAAATTAAATTATTAAACACCAATGCTTATTACAGATATTTTTTTATAAATTCAAGCTCACTAAAAAAACTATCAACTATGAACGATTCAATTCTTGACGACACGCATAACGAAACAACCAACTCTTTGACCCAAGCTTCTATTTCTTATTTAAAAGAAACAGCCAAATGGTGTCAATTTCTTTCTGTACTTGGATTTATTTTTATTGGATTCATACTCATAGCTGCTATCGGCATGCTAATTTTTGGAAGCGCATTAAACTCTTCGTTGGGTGCGTCACAAGGGTTTATTTTCCCTACTAGCATAGCAGCATTGTTATATTTGGGAATAGGAGCTCTCTATTTCTTCCCTATTTACTATTTATACAATTTTTCTTCAAAAATGAAAAAGGCAACATTTTCAGGAGGAAGTCACGAACTAGAAGAATCTTTTAAAAACCTAAAAAGTCACTACAAGTTCGTTGGTATTTTTACAATTGTAATTCTATCAATCTATCTTCTTATTTTCTTATTTGCATTTGCTGCCCGAATTTAATTTTAAATCCCAGATGTATTTTTCAAAAGCGATTCCAACGAATCGCTTTTTTTTGCTAAAAACACACTTAAAAAACTTAAAAATTAATTACTTTTATAATGTAATATTACAGAAAAATAACTCAAAATTCAGGATTCATAAATGGCACAAAAAGCAACAATCATCTACACAAAAACTGACGAAGCTCCAGCATTGGCTACTCACTCATTCTTACCAATAGCAAAGGCCTTTGTAAAAAACTCTGACATACAAATGGAAACTAAGGATATTTCTTTGGCATCAAGAATTCTTGCTTTGTTCCCTGACAGATTAAACGACAACCAAAAAGTAGAAGATGCGTTAGCCACTTTGGGAGAATTAGTAAAAAAACCTGGGGCAAACATTATAAAACTGCCTAATATTAGCGCTTCAGTTCCTCAACTGAAGGCAGCAATCAAAGAACTGCAAAGCGCAGGATTTGATATTCCTGATTTTCCAGATGAAATAAAAAACGAAGAAGACAAAAAGACTTTGGCCCTGTACAACACCGTAAAAGGTAGTGCAGTAAACCCTGTTTTGAGAGAAGGAAACTCTGACCGAAGAGCACCAAAAGCTGTGAAAGAATATGCTAGAAACAACCCTCATTCGATGGGAGCTTGGAGCAAAGATTCTAAAACTCATGTAGCAAGCATGAAAGAAGGTGATTTTTACGGAAGTGAAAAATCAATGACTTTCTCTGACGAAGACGCTGTGAGTATCGAGTTCACTTCCGAAAAAGGAGAAAAAACAACTTTGAAGTCTGCTTTTTCAATTCAAAAAGAAGAAATATTGGATGCAGCCGTTTTGAGTAAAAATGCCCTCATCTCGTTCATCCAAGAAGAAATTAAAGATGCAACAGAAACAGGAATCCTATTTTCTGTTCACCTAAAAGCAACAATGATGAAAGTATCCGATCCAATTATATTCGGACACGTGGTACGTACATTTTTGAAACCAGTTTTTGACAAACACCAAGCTACATTTGATAAAATTGGAGTAAACGTAAACAATGGTTTCGGAAACTTATTGAGCAATTTGGATAAAGTATCGGCAGAGAAAAGAACAGAAATTGAAGCCGATTTAAAAGCTGCTTTTGAAAATGGCCCATCCTTGGCTATGGTAAATTCCGACAAAGGAATTACCAACTTACATGTGCCAAGTGATGTGATTATTGACGCTTCGATGCCTGCAATGATTCGTACTTCGGGACAAATGTGGAATGCAGAAGGAAACTCACAAGACACCAAAGCATTAATACCAGACAGATCTTACGCTGGAGTTTACCAAGCTACTATTGATTTTTGTAAAAAAAATGGAGCATTGAATCCTGTGTCAATGGGTTCAGTATCAAACGTAGGTTTGATGGCTCAAAAAGCACAAGAATACGGTTCACACGATAAGACTTTTGAAATGTCTGAGAATGGAATGGTGACTGTTGTAAACAAATCTGGCACTACTATTTTTGAGTTCGCTGTGGAAGAAGGAGATTTATTCAGAATGTGCCAAGTGAAAGATGCTCCAATCCAAGATTGGGTAAAACTTGCTGTAAACAGAGCAAATGCAACTGGAACTCCAGCTATATTTTGGCTTGACGAGCAAAGAGCTCACGACAGACAATTGATAACTAAAGTAAACTCTTACTTAAAAAATCACAATACAAAAGGGCTTGATATCAGAATCATGAACCCAATTGATGCCACGAACTTTTCATTAGAAAGAATTGTGAAGGGAGAAGATACAATTTCGGTTACAGGAAATGTATTGAGAGATTACTTAACAGATTTATTTCCAATCCTTGAAGTTGGAACTTCTGCCAAAATGCTTTCTATTGTTCCATTGATGAATGGTGGAGGATTATTTGAAACAGGCGCTGGAGGATCTGCTCCAAAACACGTGCAACAATTCAATGAAGAAAACCACTTGAGGTGGGATTCTTTGGGAGAATTTTTAGCCTTTGCCGTATCACTGAATCACTTAGGCGAATTTGCTGACAACGCAAAAGCAATAGTTTTGGGAGATACTTTGGATGATGCTACTTCAAAATTATTGGCAAACAGAAAATCGCCATCAAGAAAAGTAAACGAACTCGACAATAGAGGTTCGCACTTTTACTTAGCACTATACTGGGCACAAGAATTGGCAAACCAAAACAAAAATTCAGAATTGAAAGCCGAGTTTACTCCAATAGCTGAGAAGCTAGCGGCAAACGAATCTGCCATTGTAAATGAACTAAACAAAGTGCAAGGTGTAGCTGTAGACACAAAAGGTTACTATTACCCTAACGATGAAATTACAGGAAAAGCAATGAGACCAAGTACTATTTTGAATGAGATTTTGGCTGGAATCTAATCCCCTCCTACCCTCTCCAATAGAAGAAATACTCTTTTTAAATTTAAACCTTGTAGATTTAAAATCTGCAAGGTTTTTTTTGCTCAATACATTTTTTCAATTCTCTTTCTGGAGAAAACAGGGACGAAAAAGCACAAAAAAAAGGAACAACCTTTCGATCATTCCTTTATAAATTTTTCATCAGCATAAAAAACCTGCAGCCAGTAATCTGCCACAAGCAACCAGTCTTAGTTATTCAACATCACTGGCATTACTAGCATCAAAATATCTTCACCTTCTATGTCTGTTTCGCTTGGTAATATGATTCCAGCTCTTGACGGATCACTCATTTCAAGGTGAATATTATCTGATTCAAGATTCGAAAGCATTTCAATTAAAAACCTTGAGTTAAACCCTATTTCCATGTCTGTTCCTTCGTAGCTACACGTCAATCTTTCGTTTGCAGCATTCGCAAAATCTAGATCTTCAGCACTAATAGAAAGCTCACTTCCAGCAACTTTCAATCTTACTTGGTGAGTTGATTTGTTTGAGAAAATAGAAACTCTTTTCATAGAATTCAACAAAGATTGTCTTTCAACTGTCAATCTATTTGGGTTTGTTTTTGGAATCACGGCATCGTAGTTTGGATACTTTCCATCAATCAATCTACAAACCACGTTAAAGTCATCAAATTTAAAATGAACATTCGATTCGCTATACTCCATAGTTACATCATCCGATGTATTTCCCACTAAGTTTTTCAATAAATTTAGCGGCTTTTTTGGCACGATGAACGAAGCCGAAGAACTTGCCTTACTCGAGGTACTTCTGTATCTCACAAGTTTGTGAGCATCTGTTGCAGCAAAAGTAACCGAATCGCTATCCAACTGAAAGAAAACACCAGACATTACAGGCCTTAAATCATCATTACCAGTTGCAAAAATAGTTTTGGTAATAGCTCTTGAAAGAACATCCGAAGACATTGTCATTGTGGAAGGAGATTCCAAAACAGGAGTGTTTGGGAATTCATCTTTATTTTGGCCACTTAATTTAAACTTTCCGTTATCCGAAGAAATTTCAATTCCAAAATTGGACATATCTACAGAAAAAGTAAGAGGTTGCTCCGAGAATGTCTTTAAAGCATCCATCAAAAATTTAGCAGGAATTGCTACTGACCCATCTTCTTTTGCTTCAATTTCGAACCTCGAAGAAATTGTAGTTTCCAAATCAGAAGCTAAAACTGTTAATTGTTTTCCTTCGATAGAAAACAAAAAATTATCCAAAATAGGTAATGTATTATTTGTACTCAATACCCCACTAATTGATTGTAAGTGCTTGAGTAATAATGTGCTTGAAACAATAAACTGCATAATTATTTATTATATTATTTGTGTAAAATTAAGACCAAAGATACTTCTTTGAGAAGTATTGATTGAAACCTATGTTTTATTTTTTTTAACAATTAGGAACAAGAAATGAACAAAGTACAGATTCCATTTCTCAAATTATTTATTTGTGTAGTTCTTGTTTTATTAATGAAGTTTACTAAATTTGCAAACCATCAAAAAATGGTCTCGTGGCCGAGCGGCTAGGCAGTGGTCTGCAACACCATCTACAGCGGTTCGAATCCGCTCGAGACCTCAACAAAAAACCTCTTCATTTTATTGTGAAGAGGTTTTTTTGTTTGGATTAACTTTTTCTGATCACCCTAAAGAAAATTGGAAAGAGTCTTATTTTGTAGAACTAAAAAACAGAGAGGTATTAATTATACTATGAAAAACCACACGAACGATTCGTTTTTTGATTCATCATTTTTTTACTAAAATTATGAGAAAAATTTAATTTTGTTCCAATGAAAAATAAAAATAAAAAACTCAGCGACACCTTATCTTTCTATACTCTCTATTTATATCACTCAAACTAAATCCTCGATAACTTAATACTGAATAATAATTAGTTACTAAATCGAATTGTAAAAAAATACTATTTCTTTTTCAGTATTTTTAGTATTTGAAATTGAAAAATAGTAAATTTACGACTGAATAAAAGGCTTGCCAAAGACATTTGAAAATCAAACTTTTTTCAACAAAAAAATGTCAAAAAAAAATAATAAAAAGATAAACTCAGTGTTTGTGGACGTTATCAAAAACCTTTGTTGATAAATCACTTTTTTGTTAATTAATCAAATTGCCTCCTACGATTTTTTTATCCATTTTTGTAATGCGAAGAGAGCATAAAAACAATCCGGTTTTTCCTCCTTCGAATTTAAACCTAACAGCAAAACAAAGAAAGATGAACGAAACAAATTCTACCCTCCACCCAGAACCAATATTAACCGAAAACAACAACAGATTCGTACTGTTCCCAATTCAACACGATGATATTTGGGCGTATTACAAAAATGCTGAAGCTAGTTTTTGGACTGCGGAGGAATTGGATTTGTCATCTGACATTACTGACTGGGAAAACAAGTTGAATGACGATGAAAGATATTTTATCAAACACATCTTGGCCTTCTTTGCTGCTAGTGATGGAATTGTAAACGAAAATTTGGCCGAAAACTTTGTGGCTGAAGTTCAATACACCGAAGCAAAATTCTTTTACGGTTTCCAGATCGCAATCGAGAACATACATTCAGAAACTTATTCGCTATTGATAGACACATTAATTTCCGATTCGAAAGAAAAAGATTACCTATTCAATGCAATTGAAACATTCCCGCCAGTTCAGAAAAAAGCTGAGTGGGCTTTGAGATGGATTGACAACGGAAGTTTCGCAGAAAGATTAATTGCTTTTGCTGCGGTTGAAGGGATTTTCTTCTCGGGATCTTTTTGTTCTATTTTCTGGCTAAAGAAAAGAGGATTAATGCCAGGATTGACTTTTTCTAACGAGTTAATCTCAAGAGATGAAGGACTACACTGTGATTTCGCAGTATTACTTCACAACAACCACGTAATAAACAAAGTGTCTCCAGAGAGAATCAAAGAGATTATTGTGAATGCTGTGGCAATCGAAAAAGAATTTGTAACAGAATCATTACCTGTAAGGTTGATTGGAATGAATTCGGATATGATGAATCAATACATTGAATTTGTGGCAGATAGATTGTTGACTGAACTGAATTGCGAGAAAGTTTTCAATGCAACAAATCCATTTGATTTCATGGATATGATTAATTTACAAGGAAAAACTAATTTCTTTGAAAAAAGAGTTGGTGAATACCAAAAAGCTGGAGTTGCAAGCGCATCTTCATCGGAGCAAACGTTCTCGATGGACGAGGATTTTTAGAACCTACCCCCACTTACTTGGAGCAATTGGTATTAACACTAAGAGGTTAATAATGCACATTTGTTATATGTAATATCAAGGATTGTTTTAAGTAATTTTAAGAGAAACAGAAGAGAAGTCTTCACCCAAAATATAAAGTATAGAACAAGAAAGTTAAACACCCCCTATTTATGTATGTAGTTAAAAGAAACGGAAAAAGAGAAGCAGTACAATTCGATAAAATCACAGCGAGAGTACAAAAAATGTGTTATGGACTAAATCCATTAGTTGATTACACCAAAGTCGCCATGAAAGTTATTGAAGGATTGTACGATGGAGTAACTACAAGTGACTTGGACAACTTGGCTGCTGAAATTGCAGCAACAAACACAATCACACACCCAGATTACGCACTTCTTGCTTCGAGAATTGCAGTATCTAACTTGCACAAAAACACCAACAAATCATTTGCCAAAACAATGAAGGTGTTGTACGAATATGTAGATCCAATTACTGACGAGCCAGCGAGTTTACTTGCAGATGATGTGTATGCAATCATCAAAGAAAACGAAGCTCTCTTGGATTCGACATTGATTTATGACAGAGATTTTAGATACGATTATTTTGGTTTCAAAACATTAGAAAGATCTTACCTTCTAAAAACTCACGGGAATGTAACAGAAAGACCTCAGCACATGTTGATGAGAGTTTCGATAGGAATTCACAAAAATGACATCGAATCAGCAATAAAAACTTATCACTTGATGTCTCAGGGATGGTTTACACATGCCACTCCTACTTTATTCAATTCAGGAACTCCAAAACCACAAATGTCATCTTGTTTTCTTTTGACCACAAAAGAAGACAGTATTGATGGAATTTATGACACTTTGAAACAAACTGCAAAGATATCGCAATCGGCAGGAGGAATTGGATTATCTATTCACGATGTAAGAGCAAAAGGTTCCTACATAAAAGGAACAAATGGAACATCCAACGGAATTGTTCCAATGCTAAAAGTATTTAATGACACTGCAAGATACGTAGATCAAGGAGGAGGAAAAAGAAAAGGATCTTTTGCTCTATACTTAGAACCATGGCACGCAGATGTTTTTGATTTCTTGGATTTGAAAAAGAATCACGGAAAAGAAGAGCAAAGAGCAAGAGATTTGTTTTACGCAATGTGGACTCCAGATTTGTTCATGAAAAGAGTGGAAGCAGACGAAGATTGGACTTTAATGTGTCCTAACGAATGTCCTGGACTAGCAGATTGCTTTGGTGAAGAATTTGAAAAACTTTACACAAAGTACGAGCAAGAGGGAAGAGGAAGAAAAACAATAAAAGCTCAAGATCTTTGGAATAAAATTGTAGAGTCGCAGATTGAAACTGGAACTCCTTATATGTTGTACAAAGATGCGGCAAACAGAAAATCAAATCAGCAAAACTTGGGGACAATTAAGTCCTCTAACTTGTGTACAGAAATCATCGAATACACTGCGCCAGATGAAGTTGCGGTTTGTAACTTAGCTTCTATTGCATTGCCTAAATTTGTAAAAGAAAAGAAATTTGACCACCAAAAGTTATACGATGTAACGTATCAAGCTACGCTCAACCTGAACAAAATAATTGACAACAATTATTACCCAGTAAAAGAAGCTGAAAACTCAAACATGAGACACAGACCAATTGGTTTGGGTGTTCAAGGATTGGCAGATGCCTTTATTTTGATGAGGTATAACTTTGATTCGGAAGAAGCAAGAAAATTAAACTCAGAAATATTTGAAACTATTTATTTTGCTGCAATGACTGCATCAAAAGATTTGGCTAAAATAGAAGGACCTTACCAAACTTACGCTGGTTCGCCTGTTTCACAAGGAATTTTCCAATACGATATGTGGGGAGTTACTCCGTCACCAAGATGGGATTGGGCAACATTGAAAAACGAAGTAAAAGCTAACGGTGTGAGAAACTCATTGTTGGTAGCGCCAATGCCAACTGCATCTACCGCTTCGATTTTAGGAAACAACGAATGTTTTGAGCCTTACACTTCAAATCTATATACAAGAAGAGTTCTTTCTGGTGAGTTCATTATCGTAAACAAACACTTATTAAGAGATCTTGTAAACCTAGGATTGTGGAACAATGATTTGAAAAACCAAGTAATGATTGGAAACGGAAGTATCCAACACATTGATGAAATTCCACAAAACATAAAAGACCTATACAAGACAGCTTGGGAAATTAGCCAAAAGTCATTGATTAATATGTCTGCTGATAGAGGTGCATTTGTTTGCCAATCTCAATCTTTAAATATTTTCATGGAAAATGCCAACTTCGGAAAATTGACTTCGATGCACTTTTATGGTTGGAAAAAAGGATTGAAAACTGGAATGTACTACCTAAGAACAAAATCTGCGGTAGATGCAATTAAATTTACTGTTACCAAAGAAAAAAAAGCGGAGCCAAAGCCAGAAGAAAAAAAGCCTGTAATAAACATGGCTCCTGAAGCACCAGCCACTCCTGTCGTTCCTCAACCTGCAGAAGCAACAAAAGAAGAGGAATCTCAAGGTGACTATTCTTTTGCTCAGTCGCAATCTTCACCTATCGTAGAACCTTTAGTTTCGCCAATGCACGAACCTTTAGCACAAAACACACCGGTACAAGCTGCTGCGGTTTCTAACGAACCTATGTTTGTAGATGTAAACGATGCAACTTACCAAGCAGCCAAATTGCAATGCTCTATTGACAATCCAGACGATTGTGAAATGTGTGGAAGCTAATAAATTCTAATTACTAATCTTTACAAAGTCCTGATTCGCATATGAATCAGGACTTTTTTTGTTTAAAATCCAGATAATAATCAGTACATTTAAGCAACTTAAACATCATTTATGAAAACTATTTTTACCACTCTCCTGCTTGTTTTAGGAATTTCAGTATTATCTTATTCTCAAGCCACTGGCGACACGATAACGGTGCAGTCGTTCGACTACAACAGCCAAACCAGAGACACATTAGTAAATTTTCCTAACGATACATCAGTGAGTTACGAAAAAGTATTAATGTACTATAACATGCGATGCAAAGGCGGAAGAGTTTCAACAGGAACTAGTAGAAATTTAGGTTGTGGTGAGTGGGATTATTCCTGCAACACCTACATCCACGACTCCACTCGATTTGATTCTACGCAATCTTTGGTAAGTAATTATCTCATTTCTAATTATAGTGGAACCTCCTTTCCTTACTCCTTCTCAACTTTGTATGATTATTTCAGAAAAATAGAAAAAAAGACAACTGTAATCAGCACAACTAGCGAAGATATTGATACGATAGGAGCTGGAAATTTAGGTTCGAAATTCGTTTTTCTCACTCATAAACATACAGGGAAATCGCAGTTTCTTTACACAGCCACCGAGTTGCTTTCGGCTGGCATAACATCAGGTAATATTGACGCCCTATTTTTGGAAGTATTAACACCTGGAACAAGAGCAAATCAG
This sequence comes from Crocinitomicaceae bacterium, assembly GCA_024639505.1. Taxonomy (GTDB): domain Bacteria; phylum Bacteroidota; class Bacteroidia; order Flavobacteriales_D; family CAJJDF01; genus CAJJDF01. The sequence continues at coordinate 3,422 of JAHEIE010000035.1, read as the reverse complement.
CTAAAAATCAAAATAAAATCTACCTCCAAAAACCAACTCAAGGCAGACTCTATTGACTTGACTGGATTTACAGAAGTTTTTTATTCTACCAGTCAACTTGTAGCTGGTACAAATAGATTTCAGTTTCACACACCATTCGTTTGGGATGGAATTTCGAATCTAATAATCGAATTTTCATTCAATGGAAATCAAACTGGTACAAAGAATATATTATTTTGCCATACTTCTCCACAAGGAGGACTAAGTGCTGGAGGTGATTATTCATTAAAATTTGAATCGTCAAATTTCATAGAAAGCAATACCTACAAAGGAGTTGGTGGAAGCACCAACCGAACAATGGAGGCTTGGATAAAAACTACAACTATTGGAGGTGAAATTCTATCTTGGGGAGACAATGCTACTGGCGAAAAATGGAATTGGAGAACAACCAACAGCGGTTACCAAAGAATAGAAATAAATGGCGCAGGTGTAGTTGGAAGCACAAATGTAGCCGATGGAAACTGGCATCATGTTGCTGCAGTTCTCAATGGCACAAGACTATCAGATGTTCAGTTTTATGTAGATGGCGTTCTTGATTCTAAAACTTCAAACCCTACAACATCCATCAATACAAATGTGAGTTCAGGAATTAATGTGCAAGTAAGCAAAGGAATTCACAACCGCTATTTGATTGGAGAAATGGACGGGCTACGAATTTGGAACACAAATGTAAGTGTGTCCGACCTAAACGACTGGAAAAGAAGAAAAATTGAATCGAGCCATCCTAATTTTTCTAACTTGGAAATGGATTATAGATTAAATAACACAGGGACAATATCTGTTGGAGATAGTTCTGGAAAGGGAAATCATGGAACAATTCAAGGTTCTGCGAATAGAATATCGTTTCCGGGAGAAGATTTATTCAAAGAAATTACCGAGCTAAATATCCGACCCAATATTCACCTTGCACAAGGAGTTTACGTTCTTTCTACAGTAAATGACACGCTGTATGATTCGATTGCTCATTCCTCACACTTGGTGCAAGAAAGACAAGTGTTTTCTAAATCGGGTGAATTGAGAAGTGATAGTATTGGAATTATTTCGACAAACACCTACTACAACACCGATAACAAATCCTATTATTACACTTCACTAGGTGTCCTTTACGATTCGGTGAGCCACTCTCCCAACGGAACTCTTACTGTAATAGATTTGCCTTATTACAACAGATTTCCAATGAAATTTGAAATTATGTCCTTTGTAACTCCTTACGGTATTAATCTTGACTTAGGGATGGAGGGCAAAACTTGGATATTTGACGTGACAGACTTTACTCCATTTTTGGAAGGTAAAAAAAGAATAACCATGGAAAGAGGAGGTGAATATCAAGAAGAAATGGATATTGCTTTCAAGTTTATTGTGGGAACACCAGAAAGAGAAGTAAAAGAAATAAAGGAAATTTGGCCTACTGGATACCATGGGTACAATGACATTATTGCCAACAAATATTTTGCACCAAGAAAACTTCCATTGGATACAGGCGCAAGTTACTACGTAGTAAAAACATCTATTACAGGTCATGGACAAGAAGGTGAGTTTATTCCAAGAATGCATTTTTTAAAAGTGAACAATGGAACTCAGTTTGATTGGCAGGTATGGAAAGATTGTGGCGAAAACCCTGTATATCCGCAAGGTGGAACATGGATTTATGACAGAGCGGGATGGTGCCCGGGAATGGCAACCGACATAGAAATAAATGATATCACGAGTTTGGTAGGAAACAATGATTCAGTTATACTGGATTATGGCGTTGCCTCAGCATCAGGAACATCCAACTATATTGTGAGCAATAAACTAGTTACTTACGGAGAATACAATCACAATTTGGATGCGGCAATCGTTGATGTTGTAGCGCCATCCAAAAGAGTGGAATATGCGAGAGAAAACTCTATTTGTCATTATCCAAAAATTACAATTAGAAATACAGGAAAAACCGTGTTGACTTCATTGAAAATTGAATTCTGGGTGAACAATAGTACGACAAAGGAAGTATACAACTGGACAGGGAGTTTAGCACCTTCTCAAAATGAAGTAGTAGAAATGCATGCTCCAAACACAATGTGGCAAGCTGTTTCGGGATTAGAAAATATCTTTTATGCAGAAATTAGCAAGCCAAACAACGGTGTGGATGAATACAGTTTCAATAACACCTACACTTCTGAATTCACTGTTCCCGATTTTATCCAATCACCTTTCCGTATCGATTACAGATCGAACAGTGCTGCTAGCGAAACTTCTTTTAAAATTTATGATGAATTTGGAACAGAAATTTACAGCAATTCGGGGCAAGCGAACAACACTTTGTTTAGAGATACGCTTAACCTAGGACTGGGGTGTTACAGATTGGTAGTGAAAGATACAGATGGAGACGGAATTGGTTTCTGGGCAAACAATGACGGGTCGGGATATTTAAGATTTCATAAAATGACAGGACAAGCGGCATGGGCTATAAATCCTGACTTTGGTGGTTCTTTTGCCTATAACTTTACGATTGGTTCTTACCTTAATCTCGAAGAAATAGCCAAACCGATTGATTTTGAAGTGTATCCAAATCCTTCTCAGGGAGATTTTACTCTTGAAGGAGAGAATATTTCATTGTCTGAGGTTAAGTTATTAAACAGCTTGGGGCAATCCATAGCGTTTGAAGCGAACCAAAAAGGAAATCAAATTCTGATAAAAGGGAATGCATTGAAACCAGGTATTTATTTGGTTCTTGTTTCTCATAACAACAACACTACAACCAAAAAAATTGTAATCAATTAATACTAGATGAACAAAAACAAATTAAGAAAAGTAGTATACAAAGCTGTTTCAGTTTCAGAAAACAAAACGACAACTTTTTGCGTTTATTAACAAACTAAACATGTATGAAGTTAATTGTTCCCCTATTATTCCTATACCTTTTTTCTTCGTTGAGTATAGACGATATCCTCACTCCAGATGAAAGATCCTTGTACACCAAAATAATGCGTTACCGAGCGTCCAAAGGTTTGCCAAAAATTGCGATTTCTAAATCTTTGACTATTGTGGCTCAAACTCATGCCAATGATTTGGATGTAAACAGAATGGACACTAAAAAAGGATGCAACTTGCACAGCTGGTCCAACAAGGGAGATTGGACTTCTTGCTGCTACACAAACGACCACAAAAGAGCTAGCTGCATGTGGAGTAAGCCTAGCGAACTTACCAACTATACAGGAGCTGGATATGAAATTGCTCATTGGAGTAGTAATCCAGTTACACCATCTGGCGCATTATTGGGTTGGCAAAACAGCAAGGGACACAATGAAGTAATTGTGAATAAAGGAATTTGGAAAACCTCTAAATGGCGAGCTATCGGAATTGGAATGAAAAATAATTATGCAGTTGTTTGGTTTGGCGAA
>JAHEIE010000111.1 GCA_024639505.1 Crocinitomicaceae bacterium | reverse complement strand
TTGTAATATCCTTGAACATCAGATAATTCGATGTTTTTCAAAGAAGTTTCGCTCATAAATTCTCCATAAGGATGTCCTTTTCCATATACAACTACAGATTTCACATCTCCCATTATTGCATCTGCATCGGTAGCGTTTGATTTGATAGCCGTAATGCTTTCGGTAATGCTTTTTGTTAATTCATCTTCAGGGAATACTGGGTTTAATGTAATGTCAGCCAAGATATCCATCAATTTACTGTTGTATTTTGATAATCCCGAAGCATAAACTCCTCCCGAGTAAGCACCTACATTTGCTCCAATAAAATCTACTTCCTTGTTTAGGTTTTCTTTGGTTCTGTTTTTTGTTCCAGCTTCCAATAAATCTCCTACCATTGAAGTGTATCCAGCTTTTTCACCTTCTACAATTGGATCAATGTCAAATGACAAACTGTAAGAAATTGTGGGTAATTTGTGATTTTCTATCACATATACCTTCATTCCGTTTTCAAGCGTGAACTCTTCATGCTCTCCTATTTTTAATTCTTTTGCTTCAGAAGCACTTGGTCGAATACTACGATCAAGAGCAGTTTCATTTGTGCTACAAGCAGTAATGGCAAGTAGTGAAGCTATTGATATGATTATGTTTTTCATGATTATATTTCTTTTAAAATTGATACTAAGAGCTCTTCTTATTTTTTTGGTAAATAATAAAGAGTAACACTATTCGATTGAACTAAGTATTTTTTAGCCACACGCTGAATGTCTTCTCTCGTTACTGCTCTGTATTTTTCCAATTCAGTATTAATTAATTCAGCATCTCCAAACATTACATGGTAGGTTGCCAAGCTTTCTGCAATTCCCTTCATAGAAGAGTTGCTGCTCACAAAATTCGACTCAGAAATGTTTTTTATTTTTTGAAATTCTTCTTCTGAAATCAATTCGTTTTGTAGTTTTTCTATTTCCGCCACAATCCCTTTTTGAATGTTAGAAACTGTGTATCCTTGGTTTGGCAATCCTAAAGTTGCAAAGAAACCAGCACTTTCGAAGTTCATTGAAAAACCAGCAACTTGCAAAGCCATTTGTTTGTCTTCTTTCAAGGCTGTATTCAATCTTGAACTTTTTCCATTTGATAAAATAGTAGATAACATTTCAAGAGCGTAAGCATCTTTAGTTCCCTGTGCAGGTACTTTGTATGCTTGGAATACAGCGTCTAATTGAATGTTGTCGTATACAGTATCCACAACAGCTTTTGTTAGTAAAGCATCAGATACTTTTGGTCTGTTAATTTCTCCAGCTCCTTTAGGTATTGAACTAAAGTATTTCTTGATGTATTTCTTTGCTGCTTTTTCATCAATGTCTCCAGTGATTACCAAAGTTGCGTTGTTTGGTACATAATATGTATCGTAAAAATTTTGAAAATCTGCAATTGAGGCTGCGTTCAAATCAGCAAAAGAACCAATTGGAGTCCACTCGTAGTTAGTTCCCGCAAACATTCTTTTCGAAATCTCCATGTACCAACTTGAATAAGGTCGGTTGTCAGAAGTTCTTTTTTCTTCTTTTACCACTTCTCTTTGGTTGTCAACTCCTGCTTGAGTGATTTTTGCGTTCAACATTCTTTCAGATTCCATCCATAATCCAAGCTCTAGTTGGTTAGAAGGAAGTACACAGTGATAGTAAGTCTGGTCGCTCGATGTATAAGCATTTATTGTTCCTCCTACAGATTGAACAATTTTCGCGTATTGATCTTGTGCAATGTTTTCAGACTCTTCAAACATCAAATGTTCAAAAAAGTGAGCGTAACCTGTTTTTCCAGTCACTTCATTTTTTGATCCTACATGGTACAATACACTTACAGCGATTATTGGTGTAGAATTGTCTTTGTGCAACACCACATGCAATCCATTATCCAAGTCGAACTCCGTGAATTTGATGTTGTTTTTTTGAGCAAAACTGTTTCCCAAAAGGAAGGCAGATGCTAAGATTAGGGTTATTTTTTTCATGTTTTAGCTTTATTTTGAACCAAAAATAATAAAAATACTCAGTTTTTTAGAATTTATAAGGACAAGAGGAATAATTTGTAGATGAAAGGGATTTTAATTACTATCGTGAAAATTAACTCCGAGATTTGCACGAATAGTTATTAACTCTGTTTATTTTTGAGAAGTGAGAGAATGAAACGAAAATTACGAACTTAAATTCACCTTAAATTCGTTTGAAAGTGAGTAAAAAAAAGGATTGAATTCAATACAAGAATAGAATGGTTGAAGCGAAAAAATATTTAGGACAGCATTTTTTGAAGGATGAGGTCGTTTGCCAAGATATTGCAAATGCAATGGAAAGTGCAGATAGTTCTGAGAAATTTATAGAAGTAGGTCCTGGAATGGGTGCAATCACCAAATATTTAATTAAGAAATACAAGAACTTAAGTGTAGTGGAAGTGGATGGTGACTCCATATCTTACCTGGCTGAAACTTATCCGGAATTGGATGTTGTAGATTTTGATTTTTTGAAATTGGACTTGTCTAAACTTAATAATGGAGAGTCGTTTAAGGTTTTTGGAAATTTTCCATATTTCATCTCTTCCCAGATTTTGAATAAAATTTTTGAAAACAAAGATTTGGTTTCTGAAGTCGTAGGAATGTTTCAAAAAGAAGTGTCGGAAAAAGTGAATGCTAAGCCTGGAAACAAAAACTACGGAATTATTAGTGTATTTATTCAGGCTTTTTACTCTGTCGAATATTTGTTCACCGTTCCAGAGGGCGCGTTTGATCCGCCACCAAAAGTAAAGTCGGGAGTAATAAAATTAGTACGAAAAGAGAATCAAGAAATTGGGATTTCTATGAGCACATTTAGACAAGTGGTAAAATTAGGATTTAATCAAAGAAGAAAAACATTGCGAAACTCCCTGAAATCAATTTTGCCAGAGGCAACAAGAGAAGAGGAGATATTGAACAAAAGACCCGAACAACTTACAGTTAATGAGTTTGTGGAAATTGGAGAAATGATTGAAAAACATCAATAAAAAAGAAGAAATGGAAGAAGAAAAGAAATTATATTTATTAGATGCTTATGCGCTGATTTTCAGAGCTTATTATGCTTTTATCAAAAACCCAAGAATCAATTCAAAAGGACTGAATACATCGGCAGTATTAGGCTTTACGAATACTTTGTTAGATATTTTGAACAATCACAAACCAACACACATTGCTGTGGTTTTTGATTTTCCTGCAGCTACCTTGCGAACGCAAGAATTTGCTGCTTACAAAGCAAATAGACAAGAAACTCCCGAGGATATCAAGAAATCTGTTCCTATTATTATGGATATAATTCGGGCCTTTCATATACCTATTTTAATGAAGGAGGGTTACGAGGCTGATGATGTGATTGGAACACTTTCTGTCAAAGCAGAAAAAGCTGGATTTACAACTTACATGATGACGCCTGATAAGGATTTTGGTCAGTTGGTTACGGATAAGGTTTTTATGTACAAACCTGCTCGAATGGGAAAACCAGCTGAAGTATTGGGTGTGAAAGAAATTTGCGAAAATTTTGAAGTAGAACATCCCAAACAAGTGATTGATATTTTGGGGTTGTGGGGAGATGCAGTGGATAATATCCCGGGAATTCCTGGAATTGGTGAAAAAACAGCGAAAAAATTAATAAAACAATACGGTTCTGTTGAAAATTTGATTGCTAATGCAGAAGATTTGAAAGGAAAACAGAAAGAAAACGTGATAAATTTTGCGGAACAAGGTTTGCTTTCCAAAAAGCTAGCCACGATCATTTTAGATGTTCCTGTTGAGTTTGATGAAAAAGATTTGATTATGTCGGAGCCCGATAAAGACAAAATCATTGAATTATTCAGCGAATTGGAATTCAGGACTTTGGCAAAAAGAGCTTTTGGTGTTGAAATACAGAACACGAAAACTGAAGGACAATTGGATATGTTTTCTGCGCCTGCGTCAAGTTCGGGAGAGCCACAAACAGCCGAGGCAGTCGATTTTAAGACGATAGAATCAGTGAAGAACAACTATCAACTTATTGATACAAAAGAAAAAAGAACGGAGTTGATAGATAAATTGAAGGCCGAGAAATCAATTTGTTTTGAT
>JAHEIE010000108.1 GCA_024639505.1 Crocinitomicaceae bacterium | reverse complement strand
GGAAGATGCCAAGTCGGTGATGAATGAGGTTCATTCAATGGCAGAGAAAGTAAAAACTCCTATCTTGGGAATTACCGGAACTGGTGGAGCAGGAAAATCGTCATTAGTAGACGAGTTAGTAAGAAGATTTTTAATTGATTTTCCAGAGAAAAACATTGCAATTGTTTCAGTTGACCCTTCAAAAAGAAAAACTGGAGGAGCTTTGCTAGGAGATAGAATTAGAATGAATGCGATAAAAAACGATAGAGTTTATATGCGTTCATTAGCTACACGTCAATCCAATTTGGCATTGAGTAAGCATGTTGCAGAAGCTTTATTAATTTTAAAGGCGGCTAATTATGATTTAATTATTCTTGAAACTTCTGGAATTGGTCAATCTGATACCGAAATAATGGATCACTCGGATGTTTCTTTGTACGTAATGACACCAGAATTTGGTGCAGCTACTCAATTGGAGAAAATTGACATGCTTGATTTTGCAGATTTGGTTGCCATCAATAAATTTGACAAAAGAGGTTCGCTTGACGCATTAAGGGATGTGAAAAAGCAATACATGCGAAACAACAATTTGTGGGATACTCACCAAGATGATTTGCCTGTTTTTGGCACCATTGCTTCACAATTTAATGATCCAGGAATGAATACGCTTTACAAAGCGATAATGGACAAAATTGTAGAAAGAACAGAGGCTAAAGAATTGGTGTCTCAATTTAATATCACAGACGAAATGTCTGAAAAAATATTCGTCATCCCTCCTGCTCGTACACGTTATTTATCAGAGATTTCCGAGAGTAACAGAGCCTATGATGAATGGGCAAAAGAACAATCAGAAGTTGCACAGCAGTTATTTGGGATTTATAAAACGATAGAATCAGCTTCGGGAGCACAAATCACTTTTACAAAAAGTATTATCGATGGAGAAGAGATTCTCAAGCAAGTGCAAAATGACAAATCAAAAGAGTTTGTCAAATTACTTATTGCTGAATTTGATAGAGTAAAAATGAATTTGGATCCGCACAATTTTGAATACATTCAGAATTGGGCTGAGAAAGTAAAAAAATACCAAGATCCTTTGTATGTTTTTAAAGTAAGAGACAAAGAGATTAAGATTGAAACGCATTCTGAGTCGCTTTCTCACTTGCAAATTCCTAAAGTTGCATTGCCAAAATACACAGCTTGGGGAGATTTGTTAACTTGGATATTGCAAGAAAATGTTCCGGGAGAATTCCCTTACACCTCCGGATTGTATCCTTTCAAAAGAACTGGTGAAGATCCTTCGAGGATGTTTGCTGGAGAAGGAGGTCCAGAAAGGACCAACAAGCGTTTTCATTACGTGAGTCAAGGTATGCCAGCGAAAAGACTTTCTACAGCTTTTGACTCGGTAACTCTTTATGGAAATGATCCAGATGCTCGACCAGATATTTACGGTAAAGTAGGAAACTCAGGAGTTTCTATTTGTTGTTTGGACGATGCCAAAAAATTATATTCAGGATTTGATTTGTCTCATTCTCTAACTTCGGTATCTATGACTATAAATGGCCCTGCTCCTATGCTGCTTGGGTTCTTTATGAATGCAGCCATTGACCAAAACTGTGAAAAATACATCAAAGAAAATGGACTTGAAAAAGAGGTTGAGTCCAAAATTGTTGCTAAATACAAAAACGCAGGAACTAGGAGACCTGCTTACCAAGGTGATTTGCCAGTAGGAAATGACGGACTTGGATTAATGTTGTTAGGAGTTACAGGTGATGAAGTTTTGCCCGCAGATGTTTATAACAAAATAAAAAAGGAAACTTTAACACAAGTAAGAGGGACAGTTCAAGCAGATATTTTGAAAGAAGATCAAGCTCAGAACACTTGTATTTTCTCAACTGAATTTGCTTTGAGGCTAATGGGTGATGTTCAAGAATACTTTATTGAAAACGGAGTGAGAAACTTCTACTCGGTATCAATTTCGGGTTATCACATTGCAGAAGCTGGGGCAAATCCAATCACACAACTTGCTCTTACACTGGCAAATGGATTTACTTATGTAGAGTATTACTTGAGCAGAGGAATGGACATTAATAAATTTGGTCCAAACTTATCATTCTTCTTCTCTAACGGAATTGATCCAGAATATGCTGTAATTGGACGTGTTGCAAGAAAAATTTGGGCGAAAGCCATGAAAAACAAATACAAAGCCAACCCAAGAGCACAAATGTTGAAGTATCACATTCAAACTTCTGGACGTTCGTTACATGCACAAGAGATAGATTTTAACGACATTAGAACTTCGCTTCAAGCTTTGTATGCGATTTATGACAATTGCAACTCGTTACACACCAATGCTTATGACGAAGCTATTACCACTCCTACCGAAGAATCGGTTAGAAGAGCGATGGCTATTCAATTGATTATTAATAAAGAATTAGGATTAACCAAAAACGAAAACCCAATACAAGGTTCGTTTATCATTGAAGAATTAACTGATTTGGTAGAAGAAGCTGTATTGATGGAATTTGATAGAATTACGGAACGTGGAGGAGTTTTGGGAGCAATGGAAACGATGTACCAAAGAAGTAAAATACAAGAAGAAAGCATGTATTACGAGACTTTGAAGCACAATGGAGAGTTTCCGATTATAGGAGTAAATACGTTCTTGAGCAAAAATGGATCACCAACAATAGTTCCTGCAGAAGTAATTAGAGCCAGTGAAGAAGAGAAAAAATACCAACTCGACATACTGAATGATTTGCACAAAACTAATGCGGATAAATTGGCGGTTGAATTGGATAAAATTCAAAAAGCAGCTATCCAAAACGAAAATATCTTTGAATACTTGATGGAAGCGACTAAAGTTTGTTCTCTTGGTCAAATAACTAATTCGCTTTTTGAGGTTGGTGGTCAGTATAGGAGAAATATGTAAGCAGAGAGCCGTTTTTCGCCTCTAGGCGAAAAACGTGTGAATCGCTTATCCCAAGAAATCGGGATTCATAATTCCGAGTAAAAAAGTTAGTAATCTGTCATATCCAATGTAAAACTTGCGAATTGCTTATTCCGAGAAATCAAGAGGGTCCCATTATTCTTATTTTTTAGCACTTAAAGTATTGAATTTTAAATGAGCACTTTTAAATATCCACTTTCTTGAATGAATTATTTGTTGTAATTTTAAATTCAGATTAAATATATAACAAATGAAAAAATTACTACTGTTACTTACTTCATTATTAATCACTCATCTTTCCATTTCACAAAACGCATTAAACTTTGATGGCGTAAATGATTTAGTCCAAACTTCATATACAGGGGTTAGAGGAACCGCTAACAGAACTTTCGAAGCTTGGATATATTTACAATTTACCCCTTCAGGAAATTCTTGTATAATGGATTATGGATTATCTACGGTAGCTGCAAGAAATACATTTCTTGTGAATTCAAACAGGGCAATTGCCTTCATTGCTGGAGGAACCAATACAAATATTACATCTAGTACGAATGTAGTTCCTTTAAACACTTGGTCTCATGTTGCCTTTGTTAAAAATGGTGGAACTGGTTACTTGTATGTAAATGGAATTCAGGTTGGAACAGGGAATCTTTCTGGGGTAAATACAGGAACTGGTGGTTCAAATTTGAAGATTGGTAATAGAGTATCGGGAGGTAATATTCCATTCAGAGGTGTAATTGACGAAGTGCGCGTTTGGGATGTAGCAAGAACACAAACCGAAATAGCCTCAGCAATGAATATAGAGTTTTGTTCGGCACCTTCTTCATTGAAAGCATATTACAGACTGAATCAAGGAACTGCTGGAGGAACCAATACAACGTCAACAACTGTTATAGATGATGCAGGAACTAACAATGGAACTTTATCAGGGTTTTCATTAAGTGGAACTTCTTCCAACTGGGTTTCTGGTGCAACAATTTCCCCTGTTGCAATTAATTCAACTATTCCCGTCTCTGCCTGTGGTTCTTACACAATGCCAAATGGGACAATCGTTTCAGCTACCGGAACCTATTTTGATACGATTAGTAGCTCGGTGTCTTGTGATAGTTTGGATGCTTATGTAATCTCGATAACAACTTCTACAATACAAAATGTAATAAGTGACTCTGGATGTGTAA
>JAHEIE010000018.1 GCA_024639505.1 Crocinitomicaceae bacterium | reverse complement strand
ATTCACAGTAGATTACCCAGCGAGTTTTATGTTGGTGGCTGCTATGAATCCATGCCCTTGCGGATATTACAACCATCCCGAAAAAGATTGTGTATGTTCTCCTGGAGTGGTACAGAAATACCTTAATAAAATTTCGGGACCTTTGTTGGATAGAATTGATTTACATGTGGAAGTTACTCCAGTAAATTTTGATGAATTGGCAAGTACAGAAAATACAGAAAACTCAACTTCAATTCGAGAAAGAGTAATTGCAGCCAGAGAGGTTCAGGAGAAGAGGTTTGAAGAAATAGAAAATGTGTTTGCAAATGCTCAAATGGAATCAAAAAAACTGCGAGAGGTGTGCCAAATTGATGCTGCTTCAATTGCATTGTTGAAAACGGCCATGGATCGATTGGGACTTTCGGCAAGAGCCTACGATAGAATCTTAAAAGTTTCGCGTACTATTGCTGATTTAGCTTGTTCGGCTGACATTAAAGCCGACCACATTGCCGAGGCGATTCAATACCGAAGCTTAGATAGGGAGAACTGGGCTGGATAATTAAGGAGCTGCTTTAAAAGTAAAGTATTTATCATTTAGTGGAACACCTGAGAAATAGGCAATGCCTCCAGAAACAGTGGTAGCCTCCAAAACGAAAGGGTTCGTAAAACTGGAATTATCTGCAATAATGATTTTAACTTGATTTGTGGCAAGACCAGTATTTGCTCCAATTTCAGAAAGGGCTAACTCTACATTAACAGTTCCGACACCTCCAGTTTGTTCGGAAAAATATTTTCTGGTAATCACATTTGTTTCTCCAGCAAGATTTATTCGGGTTAAACTTCCATTATCATGCCCACAAATAAGATAGCTGCCCGATGATATTTCGGTGGTTAACTCAATAGTAATACCCGCTGAAGAATCACTTTCAGATTTAGATTTTTTTTGATACAAACCCTGTGAGGTGTTTTTTCCAATTCCAATAATTCCAAAATTATACCCTTTGGAAACATCAAATAATAGAACACTATCTGGGCTAATGTAATCGTGAGAAAGAGTAATACCATATTTGATTGCAAGGTAACTCGGAATAACTCTTTGTTCAAGAGAAGAGAGTTCCTTTTTATAAATAATTAGTTCAGTGATTCTTCCTCCAAATGGATTATTGTAATTGTCCCCTCCACTTTCTTGATCTCCGATATAAAATTTGCTGTTGATTCCAGGGTAACCAGAAAAGCTATTATTAAAATCAACCAAATTACCATTTATTTCCAATGCCTGGTTGTTACTGAATGAATTTCCATAAGAACTTGTGGTTCCTGAGTGGGCAGCAGTTATATAAGGGATGTTGGGAGTTGGTGCTAGGTAGGTAAGCCTGTTTATCAGCCCGGCTTTATCCCAATCCATATTTGCTCCTCCTCTCCAATTCATTGAGAAAGAAAATCTATCGTCAACATCTGTTCCTTCAAAAAGAACCCAGTCAAAGTTGTTTCTTTCATTGTCTGCCAAGACAATAAATGTACTAATGTTGTTGTGTGTGACTCCCGTTTCAAAAATACCTGGTGCAGCTATTTCTAAATGATTATCCGTAAAAGAAAAACTAGGATTAAAGTTAATATTATCCGTTGAGTTATTTAGGTAAGTTGGTTGGTTTGCTGTTGAATTTTGAGTGGCGTTTTTGGAATAAGAAGTCATATCTTGCCAGAAATCAACGCCAGTTCCATCGGAAGGATTGGCTGACTGAACTACGCCAAATGGACAATCGCAAGAATCAGTTCTTATAAAAACTCGGTGTAATGTATTGTGGTTACTTGAGTAGTAACCTAGATCATCTACCGTCCAATATCCTGATCCAGTCCGTATTGCCCAAGAATTACCACTACTTCTAAAAGGGTTGTTTATAAGGGCATAGTTTCCTTTGTGAGATAAACATGTTGTTAAACCTGCAGGAAGAATGGCGCTATGCCCACTAAGGGGTGTATGCCCTGACTTAATTGGATACATGTTACCTGTTCCTGATCGTATGTAGTCAATTGGTCTCGATTCATCGGTACTAAAGTGTATAACTCTATTGTGGTTGGATGTGACTCCATAAAATCTTATTTCAGAAACATTAAATTGGGCTACCATGGCATTAGAGGCATGACCCCAGAATGCAGTTCCAGCTTCACCTGCTCCTAGTGTTAAGCTACCCATAAGTGGCAAATCATTGGTTCTTATATTCAAACCTGGATTACCTGTGTCTCTCACGTAATTCAAAATCATGAGCCACCCTCCTCCTTCAGTAGAATCGTAGTATCCATCAAAAATATTTTGACCATCTCCATCGGGATCAAATTTGTATACTCCACTGGGTGCATTTATTTGTTGAAGTTGGTTAGGACAATTATAAATGATTTTCCCTGCTTTATCGGCTCTTAGCCACAAAGAAGCTTTGTCAACAGATGAGGGTTTTCCTGTTGGGGACTCGTCCAGAATACACACAGAATCATTTTTCACTGAAACAAAAACAGCTTTTTGTGAAAAGCTCACAAAACTTATTAAAGTAAATAATATGGAAAGATAATTTTTCATATTATTTGGTAATAAAACGAACATCAATGAAGGTTTTGGCATCAGAGGTAGCGCTTACATCGTAGGTTAAAACACCAGCATTGGAGATTGAAACATTATTGAAAACAGCCGGATCATAAGAAAACACCACAAAGGACAAATTAGAGGCGGGAATAGGTGTGAGCCCTGCAGCGGTAACTTGTGCCGAATAAAAAGTGTAATAATTAAAGGTATTTCCTGTGCTAGTTGAACTAGCATTTATAAAAGCAGTAGGCGGAATAATCTCTCTTTTGGCTGAGAGTAGTTGTCCGTTGTCATTTGTGTAGAGTTGGTTTAGTCGGTCGTAATTATCATCTGATCTTGTGTTGGGGTAGTTGTCCAGAATCAAATCTCCTGTGTCATTTAATCTCAGTTGCTCCGTATTGTTGGTTTTAAAAACAAGATCGGCTGCATTTTTTGTTCCAATGAAATTAATGGTATCGTTAGTACCGCTATTCCCATTAGTTTTCCAAGCGTTATTGAGCATAAGAGAAAGGTCTGTGGTATCTTTGGTACTATCGAAGTAGTGAATAATTAACAAACTATCATTATCGATGGTAACGGAATCGATAGAGACTGTTTTTGAAACATAACCTAGTTTTCCATTGGTAAGTCCAATTCTATATACATTATTTACGGTATCGAGATACATGTCTCCTTCAAAAGCCGAACGGTTTTGGTCGATAACTCGCATAGCAGAGGTATCGTAATATTGAGAAAAGGAGTTGCTTGAGCAAAACAAAACAACAAAAAGCAAGGTTAGAGTCTTATTCATTTGAAAATAACGGTTATAGATGTTTTAAAGATAGAAAAATATTTTTTGTATTTGAAGCGAATACTGAACTCTCTATTTAACGTGCTTCTGTTCTACCCAAAAAGTACCAAAAGGAATAACCGAAGCTAATCCAACCAAAATGAAAGTTTTATTGCTCCATTTTTGATCGTCATTTATTAAGAAAGCCAAAATGAGGTAGCCCACAAATAAAATTCCATGAGGCATTCCCAGAGCTTTCACCCATGAGTCATTGTCAGCAAGATATTTTAATGGAACTCCAATCCCTAGTAATAATAAGTAGGAAACTCCTTCTAAAAATGCGGTTATTCTGAAAGCTAAAGTCATGTTTTATAGTGTATTGTTGTGTTCTTTTATGTAAGTATTCAATTCTACATAGTCGAAATTTCCATTCGTTAAAATTAGGTATCGGGCAGTTAAAATTGCTTTTTTCACTCTTGTGTCACTGTTTTTTGGCTTCCCAATTCGGTAGAGTAAAGACCTTTGTTTTCCTGGTGATAAGGCGTGAAATATAGTGTTCAGTTCAGAGTCTTGGTTCAGTAATTCTTCCATCTCATCCGGAAGGGGCATTCCGTATTTACTGGTATCTTCTGTTAAAACAACTTGAACTTTAGCACCAAAGCCAATCTTTAGTTTTTTCTGAATTTCTTTGTTTACATTAATAAAGTAAAGTCCGTTTCCCATAGAAAGCATGGCGCAATGAAAAGATTGTTTGCCGTTGAGAGTACAAATAAGCCGCCTGAACTTTTGTTCTTTTATTTCGTTTGCCACCAAATCCGAAACCACAAGATGACCACCCCATAAATTGGTGTTTTGGTGGTCAAGAATTTCTGTTTCGAACTCCCACATAATTTTTACATAGGGATATTTCCGTGTTTCTTTTTTGGAAGTTTAACCGCTTTGTTTTTCAACATTCCAAAGGCTTTTATTAGTTTTTCTCTGGTGTGCTGAGGCTCTATCACTTCATCTACATAACCTCTTGCCGCAGCATTGTATGGGTTGGCAAATAAATCTGCATATTCTGCTTCTTTTTCTTGCCATTTTGTTTCAGGATTTTCGGCCGAAGAAATTTCTCTTTTAAAAATAATTTCTGATGCTCCTTTTGCTCCCATTACAGCAATTTCGGCACTTGGCCAAGCATAATTCATGTCAGCTCCAATGTGTTTCGAGTTCATTACGTCATAGGCTCCACCGTAGGCCTTACGCGTAATTACAGTAATTCGTGGCACAGTAGCCTCGCAAAACGCATACAATAATTTCGCTCCGTTTTTAATAATTCCGTTCCATTCTTGGTCTGTTCCTGGCAAGAATCCTGGTACATCCTCAAAAACCAAAAGAGGAATATTAAAACAATCGCAGTATCGCACAAAACGCGCTGCCTTCTCGGACGCTTTGTTATCTAATACTCCTGCTAAAAATGCAGGTTGGTTGGCAACAATTCCAATACTTTTCCCTCCCAAAAGTCCAAATCCTACAACGATATTTTCGGCATAATCTTTATGCACTTCAAAGAAAGTATCTTTGTCAATTGTCGCAGAAATTACTCCTTTTATGTCGTAAGGTTGGTTTGGGTTTTGCGGTATAATTTCGTTGAGTGACGGTCTGGTTTCATCCCCTGCTTCATACTCGTATTGTGGCGATTCTTCCTCGCAGTTTTGAGGAATGTAACGCATCAAATCTTTTATTTCTTTGATACAAGCCAATTCATTTTCGCTTGTAAAATGTGTAACACCAGATTTTGTTGAGTGGGTGCTTGCTCCACCCAATTCTTCTGAGGTAACTTCTTCGTGAGTTACAGTTTTTACCACGTTAGGCCCAGTAACAAACATGTAAGAAGAATTTTCTACCATAAAAATGAAATCGGTAAGTGCAGGAGAATAAACTGCTCCACCGGCACAAGGTCCCATTATTGCCGAAAGCTGAGGAATTACTCCACTAGCCATTGTGTTTTTGTAAAAAATATCGGCATAGCCACCAAGGGAAACTACTCCTTCTTGAATTCGAGCTCCACCCGAATCATTCAACCCAATAACTGGCGAGCCATTTTCCATGGCAAGATCCATGATTCTGCATATTTTTTGTGCGTGAGCTTCGGCCAACGACCCACCCAAAACTGTAAAATCTTGAGAGAACACATACACCATTCTTCCTTCAATAGTTCCAAAACCAGTTACTACTCCATCGCCCAAGAACTTAGTTTTATCCAAACCAAAATTGGTAGAACGGTGTGTCACAAACATACCTATTTCTTCAAACGAACCTTCATCAAGAAGAAAGTGAATTCTTTCTCTAGCAGTTAATTTTCCTTTGGCATGTTGTTTTTCAATTCTATCGGTTCCACCACCCAAAAGGGCTTCGGCTTTTTTTTCGTTGAGTTGGGCAATTTTATTTTTCATAGGTTCAGGATGGTTTCCTTGATTTTTCAGTCTCAAATTTAAAACAATTTTATGCAAATCGGGAAGATTGAACCTCAAATACCTATATTTAATTTCTTCAATAGATTGAATAATTTGGAAACAAACGAAAATTTAAAAAAAGGGAATAATTTTTGATAATCTAAAAGCATGAAAAAACCACTTTTTAACCTTGGACTGACGCGCAGAATTTATGTTGCGATGCTTGCCGTGGTTCTTATTTCTTCGTTTGCAATTGCTTTGTTTACAGCGTTCTTCTTCAAGAACCAGAACGAAAAATATCATTTGAGTAGACTGGAGAGAAAAGAGAAAAGGGTGGCCAATTCGATTAAGTATTTTACTGACAAATACGACATTCCCAGGGATTTGAACTCTGTGTCTCGAGATTTTTATGAAAAAATAGAAGAGCTCTCGAAGGAAAACGAAATGGAGCTTAAGATTTATAACACCAAGGGCAGAATATTGTTGTCGCTGGATAGGGAACTGAACCCAAATGACAGTATTCCAAACATCATTTTTGATCATATTTTTGAGGCAAAGGATTCATTTTATATCCATCAAAAAAGTAAAACTAACTTAGCGACTTATTCGGTTTTAAAAAACAGATTTGGTGAGAATATAGGAATTTTGAATGTGCCAAACTACGATTTTTCAACTAGTAGTATCGAGACCAATTCATTCTATAGAACTCTCATCGAATTGTATATTGTTTTGCTCATTGCTACTGGAATTTTTGCTTTCTTTTTGTCCAAAAACATTACAAAATCATTGAGATTGATTGGAGATAAAATGAAAAATGTATCGATTAACAAAAAGAACGAAAAATTAATTTGGAGAAATGAAGACGAAATAGGTGAGCTCGTGAATCGCTACAATACCATGGTAGATGAGCTGGAGCAAAGTGCCGATTTATTGGCCGAATCTGAAAGAGAAACGGCATGGAGAGAAATGGCAAAACAGGTGGCGCACGAAATTAAAAATCCGCTTACTCCCATGAAATTGAACGTACAATTTTTGGAGCAATCACTGAAACCAGACGCGCCAGATTTTAAGGAAAAGATGTCTCGATTTTCTCAGAAAATGATTACGCAAATTGATGTACTTACCGAAATTGCGAATGAGTTCTCTAGTTTCGCAAAGATGCCAACAACCTCGCTTTCAGACGTAAATTTACGAATGATTTTGAGAGATGCCGCTGGAACTTTTGACAAAGAAATAAAAGTGGTGAAAGAATTGAACGGAATAGAGGTTGCCATGATAAAGGGTGATGAAAGCCAGTTGATTCGGGTGTTTAATAATTTGCTAAAAAACTCATCTCAAGCAATTCCAGAGGATAGGATAGGAGTAATTCAAGTGATTTTAACTGAATCCGAAAATAGTTATCTCATTGAAGTAAAAGATAACGGAAAAGGAATTTCTCCAGACCAATACGATATAATATTTACCCCCAATTTTACCACCAAATCATCGGGAAGTGGATTGGGATTGGCTATCGTAAAAAACATCATTAAAAATCATGGAGGTTCCATTCGTTTTGAGAGTAAACTAGACGTTGGTACTTCGTTCTTTTTGAAATTCCCTAAAGTGAAGATTTAATTTATAATTCTATCAGTCATCTTTCGATTCTCTCCCCATAAGACGAACTCAGTATTTTGGCTTGAAGAATTTGAGGGATGAGAGTTTTTTTGAAAGAAAAATGTCTCGAAGCCCAACAGATAAAAAGGTAAACCCCTAAAACGAATTCGCAAACTCAACAATCAACCGATGTAAATCATCAAATTCGGTCAGAGGTAAAGTTTCGGCTCGGTCCAAGATGTCGTGGTAGTGAGTTACTCCGCCAAGTGTGTATACAAAAAAGGAAGGAACTCCTGCCTCTTCAAACCAATAGTGATCGCTGTTTGCTGCTTTTCCTCTGGGCTTTATGGCGCTCAATAAATTTTCCTTTTCGTTTATTTTTTTGATTCGTTCAAACTCTTTTGGATGCTCAGTTGAGTTTACGACCTGAATTCCCTCAGAGCCCGTTCCCATTAAATCTACATTGAGTAGAAACTTCATTTTATCTAGCGGAACAATAGGGTTTTCTACGTAATATTTAGACCCAACTAATCCGGCTTCTTCACCACCAAAACCGATAAACAAAACCGAATATTTCGGAGGGTTTTCAGAAAAGTATTTCATCAAAGTAAGCATCATTGCTACTCCGCTGGCATTATCGTTTGCCCCGTTAAATGTGGCGGTTTCTCCCATCATTCCTAGGTGATCGTAATGTGCAGTAAATACAAAATATTTGTTTCGCTTGCATTTTCTTTTTGCGGGAATGTAACCCAAAACATTTTGGGTTTGGTACGATTCAATGAAACTGTTTTCAATCGATAATAAAACTTCGTCTTTATTTTTAAGTGAGGAAGAATTGATTTCTATAACCGGAAAAGGCAGAGCTTCTTGAGCAACAGACCAAGTAAATTTACCATCATTAAGTAGGAATAATGGAGCAACTTGGGCGATGGAGTTTTTTAGTTTCAATTGCGAAATGTACTCTTCTCTCCCTTTTGATTTTGGTAAATCAATTACGTAGGCAATCTGTGGTTTGTCGTTTTGTAACTGATCTTTTCCTACTTCAGTCATGAAATTTTCGGGAGTAATTCGCTTCAGCTTAAACTTGCCCTTTGCACTTCCAGAATTGGGAGCAACTATAAAATCCTGTCCGGTTTTTAGAGTTTTTCCCTCAATCATAATCTCCACTTTACTCGGAAAAGTATTTACAGGAAACGAGTATTGCTGAACATAAGAATCTCCATTTGCGGGTAAAGCTCCATATTCTTTAAATTTTTTTACAATAAAATTAGCCGCAATTTTATCCCCATCATTTACATATCCCCTTCCGTAAAACTCATCTGAAGCCAATGTGTCTATTAGTTTTTTGGCCAATTCTTTTTGGGAGAAAGAGTGGCTGCCTAATGTGATTACTGCAACAAATAGAAGAAATTTTTTCATTGTGTTTTCATTTTATATTCATCGTACCTTTTCATCTAGCTCCCCTCTTGAGAGGGGAATACAAGGGTGTGTGTTGTTTATAGGGAAATTTATGCCAATAAATAAATTAATGGATCAATAAGTACTAAGATTAATAGAACCAGCGACATACAGATCCCTATACTTGAAGATGTTTTACTTTTTTTAAAAGATATAATTCCAAAAAAAATACTTACGGCACTAGCAATAAAAAAAACTAATTTTAGCTGTAAATCAACCGAATAAGTCATTGGTGAAACAACTCCTTTGTCATAGTACTCAAGAGTAATTTTATAGCCATCATAAAGTAAAAAATTTACGAAACAATAATAACTAAAAGCAATTAATGAAATAAATGCCGAAATAGCTCCCAAATTTTTAGTTTTTTGATTATTCATATTATAATCTCAATTAGGATTGACACTTCTTGAAAGTCTAATCACTTATTCAAAATCTCATTCCCCAACTCTTCAAAATTTACCCCATCAAAGTTCCCTGAACTCATTAGAAGTAAGTTTTTATTTTCAAAATTTATTGCTTTTACTGTTTTCATCAATTCGTCAGAATTGGTAAAAACAGTTACATTTTCGCTAAAAAAGGCATTTTTTACCTCATTTTCGCTCAACATTGCTAGTTTTTTGTGTTCAATTGCCTTTGGACTGAAATAAACAAACGCTTTGTCTGCAGCCAACATTGTGTTTTTGTATTGCCCCAAAAACTCTTGATTCAAACTACTAAAAGTGTGTAATTCTATGCAAGCAATGAGCTCTCTTTCGGGATATTGATTTTTTACAGCCTTTGTGGTTGCTTGTAATTTGGAGGGCGAATGAGCAAAATCTTTTAAAATATGAGTTGAAGAGTTTTTCGCAACTGTTTCCAGTCGTTTGCTTGCTCCAGTAAAAGACTGAATGGCAGAATAAAACTCTTTGGAGGTAATTCCAATTTGCTCACAAACCAATCGTGCTCCATTCAAGTTCTGCAAGTTGTGTTCTCCAAAAATTTCTAAAGGATAGTTTCCTTCCTCAGATACAATAGTTGTAACACCATTTTGGATGTTGTACTGCGGAGTTGAGTATGGTATGAAGGTTATATTTTTGTCAGATTTGGCAACTAACTTTTCAATCTCAGGATCTCCCGAGAAGTAAATCAGGCTTCCACCTTCTTCAATTATATTGATAAAAATCTCGAATTGTTCGCAGTAGTTTTCAAATGTAGGAAACACATTGATGTGGTCCCAAGCAATTCCTGTGAGCAATGCCACATTTGGACTGTACAAATGAAATTTTGGTCTGCGATCGATAGGGGAAGATAAATATTCATCACCTTCCAATACGGCTACTTTCGCAGAATCGGTCAATTTTACCATTACTTCAAACCCTTCGAGTTGAGCTCCCACCATGTAATCGTTTTCTTTTTTATGAAAATTCAATACATGCAAAATCATCGAAGTGATAGTTGTTTTTCCGTGACTTCCGCCAATTACTACTCTTGTTTTTTCTTTGGTAGCTTCGTAGATATATTCTGGGTAAGAAAAAATGGGCAAACCTAATTCTTGTGCTTTTTTCAGTTCTGGATTATTTTCCCTAGCGTGCATTCCTAAAATAACAACATCTATATCTGATGTAATTCGAGAATCATCCCAGCCCATTTTTTCTGGGAGTAATCCGTATTTTTCTAATCTTCCTTT
Source organism: Crocinitomicaceae bacterium (assembly GCA_024639505.1). Lineage (GTDB taxonomy): Bacteria > Bacteroidota > Bacteroidia > Flavobacteriales_D > CAJJDF01 > CAJJDF01. Next base: position 76,782 of record JAHEIE010000018.1, on the reverse strand, counting down.
GGATGGGTCAAAAATTTCATCATCCGAACCCGAAACTTGGCTTCCTGAAAGGTGAAGTGCAATTGCTAGGTTATGCATTGCACTGCCTCCAATTGCAATAAAATAGATGTTTTTGTTTGTATTCATTTAGCTGGAAGTAAGGAGTTTCTAAAAAAATAAAAGATGATAAGGCAAAATGCCACGTTCACTACAATATTGAGTATTGCGACCATCGTATTGCCATTTCTGATGAGTTCGAATGTCTCGAAACTGAAAGTAGAAAATGTACTAAATCCACCGCAGAAGCCAATAATGATGAAGGCTCGGAGGAAAGAACTAGATTCAATTTTTGATGAAAAAGTATAAATTGCTACAGCCATAACAACGCAAGCTAAGGCATTCGCTAACAAAGTACCGATAGGAAAAGAAGGGGAAGAAAATTGAGACACACCAAACCGAGCCAAGCTACCAAGTCCTCCTCCCAAAAAAATAGCTAAAAACAACATAAATAATTATTGAGTTGGATAAAAGTAAGGAAAACAAAGGCTAGAATGTTTCTTTTTTAATTTACCTATTCACAAATTGATATGAATAACAAAGCCCTCTATTGATATTAAAAGAGGGCTTTGTTAAGACATTTATTTTATTGTTTAATAAATCTTCTTGTTTCTTTTCCGTTTTCTGTATGCACAGTTATGAGGTAAACCCCTGAATTTAGATTAGCAACATCAATGTTGCTCGCGGAATTGAGAGGTGTAGAGTTCCAAACAATCCTCCCATTTACATCTTGTATTGAAATTCTCGTTATTTGAATGGCATCTGTGGTTACGTTCAATAGATTTGAGGTAGGTGAGGGATAAACCTTCAAGGATTCAATTTTATTCTCATTGATACTCGACACAGGTACAATGAAAGAATAACAAGATGAAGTATCAGAACAACCATTTAGCGTTACAGCCACTTGGTAGTTTCCAGATACTGGTGCGAGAAATAATTGTGACGTTGCCCCGGGAACTGCTAGTCCAGTGACGCAATCAATCCATTGGTAGTTTGCTCCTGACATGGTAGCTGTACCTGTAGAATCAGTTAGTTTATTCGCAGAGCTATCTATCGTTACAAGTGTAATTGTTTTTGTATTGGATAAGATAGGGCAGGTATTATATTCTCCTTCTACAGTTGCGCTTAGGCTTGCGGTTGGTGTAGTAGAATAAGTTGAAGAAGCTGAGTTCTGAACACTTGTACCTCCTGTTTTGAAGTCATAAAGAGGAGAACTTGTTCCGCTTGCCGTAAACGTAATAGATTCTCCAACACAAATGGAGTCGTTTGCTATTGAACTTGATAGCGTTATTGGTTCTACTTCGATCAAAGCACCAATTCCAAGGGCTCCCAAAGTTGTGTAAGGTGCCGATGGCGTTCCTCCAGCAAGCCCAAACCCGAAATACCTTCCAGTTGGCACTGTGCTTGGGTTGTGAGAGGAAATAGGAAAATACCCAACAGTTGCATTGGCATATTGTCTGATTCCAATATAATAGTCAGGATTTGCAGTAGTTATGAGGTTATTTCCAGTTAGGGGCATATTTACTCTGGTATTCAATTGACCAGCAGTAACTGTTATAATAGCCGATGAATCGATTATGGTTCCTCCTGTATCGAGTAACACTGCTTGTAATTGATTTCCAGTAATGTTTGTATTTCCGTCTATGTTCACATAGATCGATTTAATTGTCGTGTTCCTCATGGAGCTTCCTGTATGTTTGGCAGCAAGGATTCCTGAACCAGTATTAAAACCAATGGCTGTGTATGGCACAGAATTATCTGCCCAGCTGATTGTATCACAATTTATGGATTGTATTTTAATAACTGAATCGTTAGCAGTAAATTGATCGCTAGGAACAGATAGTTTTATTTGTTGAATTCCGCTATTAGCGGCAGATAAACCAGTGAAAGTAACAATTAGAGAACTTCCTGCTGCAATAGTGGCAATAGTTTGAGTACTGAAAGAAGGATTGGCTCCTGTGATATCCAAACTTACAGGAACAGAGGTTAGAGCTCCAATCGAATTGTTGGTAATTGTTCCTGAAATGGATTGAGTAGTATCGTACACCTTGTTATGGTGTCCTTGGTTTAGGGTAATGAACTCAACTGCCAAATCATTGGTAAAGGGATTGATATATCCGATATATATCCCGGGTCTCCAGCTTGAGGACCCTGTCAATACAGCTCCTGGTGTTGTTGTTGAAGAAGTGACGAGTTTTAAATCACCTGAAACGGAATTGTTACAATCGTAGGTTGCAGCTGTGGTGGCAAAGGTTGTTCCTAAATAATCATAAGCAATTTGAATTCCATTTCCTGCATAAGTAAAAGTATCGCTGAGGACAAAAGAAGATGTAACTCCTGTTGTTGAGACAGGAATATTGTAGGTCCCGTCATATACAGTATCCATTCCTGTGATGGCGGTAGTCCATGTAGTCGACTTGGTATTTGAAGTTGCTGTGCTATTTTCCATGTAGAACTTCAGGTTTCCTGATGCGTTGGTGTTGCATCCATTTATATAAACAAATCCCGCAGAAACGATTTGAGCTCCACTGGGTAATGCGGTTAAATCGGCAGGATAAATCATGTAATGCGCCCTTATGGATGTGTGTGCACTAGTCCCATTCGGAGCCCTTAAGGTGGATGTTGCCCCTAAAACGCTAGGAATATTTTGATTAACTATTTGTCCAAATAGTTGTCCAGCACTTAGCATGAATAGCAAGAAGTAAATTTTTTTCATAACCTTGATTTTTTTTGATTCTTTTAAATTTAAACAAAAATCAACTAGGTTGTTAGAAAAATCAGATTAATTGTTTAATAGACCTGCAAACTTTTTGAGCTGTAGCTCAGCTATTTTTGCATTGTATTGAGCGTTGAGTAAATTCAGTTTGGTGTTAATTAAGTTGAGTTGCGCCTGCCTAAAATCCAAGGAAGAAACTCTGCCTAAATTGAATAATTCTTTTGATTTCAGGAAGTTTAGATTGCTTATTTCAACGTTTATTTTTTCGTTTTCAATGATTGCTTTTTGAGTATTGTATTCAGCCCAAAATTTCGCCAATTGATTTTCGAGATTCAATTGAATTTTTTGCTGATTCAGCCCTTGAGTTTTCATCGCAATCTTAGCATTTTGAACTCTAACTTTGGTAGCTCCTCCATCAAAAATATTCCAACTCAGGTTTATCCCAGCATTTATTCCAGTAGTCTGTTGCTCAGCCAAAAATCCTGCAGGACCATTGTCGCTGTAGTTCAATCCATAAGATACATTGGTAGATACACTAGGTAGCCATCCCGCTTGGTTTATTCTCAAATCTTGTTGCGAAATGGATTGATTGATTTCTATTTGTTTCAACTCATTGTTATTCGTTTTGAGCTGCTCTTTCAATTCCAAATAAGACAGCTCTTCGGCCAATACAACATCGGCCTGGGCATCAAAAGCAGTATTGATATCTCTGCCTAATAAATAGTTGAGGTTTCTCATGTTGTTTTCTACAAGAACAGCCACATTCAATAAATTTATGCTGTCTTTGTTTGCGTCTACTTTTGCGTTTAATACATCAAGAGTTGTTTGTTGCCCGAATTTTTGTTGTGCGGATACTCTTTCCAATCTCTCTTTCGAAATTTGGAACGCCTCTTCCACAGTTTTTAATTGTTCCTGATTTCGAGCAACATTGTAAAAAGTGGTGTAGACTTCTATCAGGGTATTTTCTATTTGTGTTTTTCTTTGCAAGGAAGACAAAGCATATAAATTCTTTAGCTTGTCGTAGTTGTATTTCCTAGCTCCTCCATTAAATAGGATGTAGTTCAGCCCTACAGAACCTCCATATCCTTTCGTTTCAACAGCGTCTATACTTCTTTCGTTTCCTTGTTGGTCGATAATCTTCGCATTGGATGTGCTGTACCTTCCATCTGCACTAGCTGTGGCAATGGGTAAAAACCCAGTATTGTAAATACTCTTGTTGTTTTCGGCTTGCAAAATTGAGTTTTCGGCCAACTGTATGTCAAAGTTATTTTTTAATGCCAAGGAAATGGCATCTTCCACACTCATTTTTTCTTGAGAAACTCCTACTAAAGGGAAGAAAATAGCGAGTAGTACGATTGATTTTAAGTTCTTCATAATGAATATGTTAATTCTTTTTTTGAATAAAACGGGTTATTCTTCTTCGTGTTCAGCAGATATTTCTTTCACTGCTCTTTCTACCGATTCATAACTTGGTTTTTCTGAGTTCCAGAAAGCCCATTCCTCTGAGTTCCAAAACCAGAGTGCGCCAACTTTTATACTATTTACAGTTGATAAGAAAATTGGTAAAAGGAGCAATGTAAGTACTGTGGCAATTATAATTCCGTATACGATAGATATGGCCATTGGAATTAAAAATTGCGCTTGTAAACTTTTTTCAAAAATAAGAGGTGCTAGTCCGGCTACAGTAGTTATTGTAGTGAGGAAAATCGCTCTAAATCTCGATTTACATGCTTCGGCTAAGGCATCGTCAAATTTCATCCCAAGCTTTAGGTTTGAATTGAATTTGCTAATCAAAACTAACCCATCGTTTACCATAATTCCAATCAAGGCTATAATTCCTAAACCAGAAAGAATATTAATCGAAAATCCATGAAGCCAATGTCCCCATCCTATTCCTATTAGACTAAAAGGAACAAGTGCAATAAGGACGAAAGGTTGGCTATAGCTTCGGAAAGTAAAAGCGATAACGATGTAGATAAATACCAAAATAATCCATCCTGTTGGGTTGAGCGAGTTTTGTGTTTTCACGGCCTCTCTGTTTTGTCCTTCATAAAGTGGTGTAACAGAGGTGTATTTAGCCAAAATTTCTGGCATAATTTCCTTTTTTACCGTATTCATGTATTCTGTGGCACTGGCTTTTGGGTCTACCAAATCGGCCTTTACTTGTATTTCTCTTTGTCCCTCCAAGTGGTTGATAGAGATTTCGCCACGAGCTATGTTGTAAGTCGCAATTTCTGAAAACGGAACTCTTTCTCCCGTTAAAGAAACGAGTTGCATGTTGTCCAAATTAGCAATCGATTTTCTTTCTTTTTCATCATACCTTACCCAAACCTTTATTTCGTCTTCTCCTCTCTGAAACCTTTGTGCTTGAGCGCCAAAAAAGGCACTTCGAACCTGGCTCATTACATCATTTAATGTAAATCCAAGTAAGTAGGCATTTGGTTTTAAGTTTACCGTAATTTCTTTTATTCCTAGCGGATCATTATCTGTAATATCTTTTATTCCATCCAATTGCGAAAGAGCATCTTTTAGTTCCAGCTTGGCAGCTTTTATTTCATTGATGTTGTTTCCCAAAAGAGATACGGCAATAGGCGAACCTCCAAAAACAGCTCCTGAGCCAAATACTAAACTTTCGGCACCAATAATTTCGTCTGCTGTATCCTGAATGGCATTTGTGATTTCTGGCGATGAAATGGATCTCAACTCTCCCTGAAGAAGATTGACCGTAAGCGAAGCAACAGAGGATCCAGGGCCTATTGTTTTGATGACATTTAACACGACAGAGTCTCCTTGTTTTTCAATGAATTTGTCATTCACTTGCCATACGCTTTGTTCCAAATTGGTAATCAAAGAATCGGTAACATTTTCGTTTGTACCTTGTGGCATATTCAAAGTAATTTGTACCCTGTCGCTGGCAATTTGTGGAAAGAAAGTAGTTCTAATTATTCCACTTCCAATCCCACCAATTGTAATAATGAGCAGCCCAAGCATAATTGCAAAGCCAATCAACTTATATTTCAAGAAAAAATTAAGAACAGGCTCGTACAAATTGTCTCTGAGGTAGTTCATGAACTGCTCAGCTTTTAAGTTGAATTTGTAGGGTTTTGTTCCCTTTTGTATGGTCTTAGAATGAGCTATGTGCGAGGGTAAAATAATAAGTGCCTCGATCAGTGAAACGGAGAGGGTAATCAATACAATGACAGAAACTTCTCCAAAAAACTCTCCAATTCTTCCATCTAAAAACAAGAAAGTAGAAAATGCCAACATAGTAGTGAGAATTGCCGAAATAATAGGTGGAATTACCTCCAAGGTTCCATCAATTGCGGCACGAATGGGAGATTTTCCTCTCTCGTGATGCGAGAAAATATTTTCTGCAATTACAATGCCGTCATCTACTAAAATTCCTATTACAACAATCATCGCAAACAAGGACAAAACATTGATAGTAACATCAAATTGACCCGCAATTGCAAACATTCCCAAGAAAGAAATAGGCAATCCAAAAGCTACCCACATGGCAATTCTTGGTTTTAAGAATATCGAAAGAATAAGTAAAACCAATAACATTCCAACGAGTGCATTTTCTAGCAAAAGATCCGTTCTTTGGGTCAAAGTAATAGATGAATCCGAAGTGACATTTAGCTCCACATCGGGCGAAGCCAAGTTGTATTCTGCGATGTATACTTTTACCTTCTCAGCTGTAGAAATCAAATCTTCACTGTTGGTGTTTTGAACAGTAATATTTACCGCTTTATCTCCATTGAAATATAGCCCATTCGGATTTTCGTTGAATTTGTCGCGAAGAGTGGCTACTTCTTTTAGCAAAACTACATTCCCGTTGGGTGTAGATTTTACAACAATGTTTTCTAAATCTTTTGCGTAATAAGCTCTATTACTCGCTCTAATTAGGTACTCTTCTGCCTCAGTTTTTATGGAACCACCCGTAGTAATCAAGCTGTTTTTTGCCAAAGCAGTTGCAACTTGCTGAAAACTTAATCCGTATGCTCTAAGTCCTGTTTCGGTTACTGCAATCTCTATTTCTTCATCGGGAAAACCACTGATAGAAACCTGAGAAATTCCATTCATACGGAGCAACTCTTTTTCTATAGACTGGGCTTTTTGTTTGAGAACAGTTAAGGGAACGCTGTTTCCACTAACTGCAAATGTAATAGTTTGGCGCGTTGCTTCTTGTTTTGCAATAACCGGAGGCTCCATTCCAGAGGGGAAACTTGGCACTTTGTCTACTGCATTTTTTACTTCAGCCAGGATAATATCGGTATCGTAGCCTTTGAAAGTTTCGATGGTTACAGCAGCCGAATTTTCGTAAGATTTTGAGGTAACTCGGTCTATTCCTTCAATTCCTTTTAAGTTATCTTCAATTTTTAGCACCACTCCTTCTTCCATTTCTTGAGGCGAAGCTCCCGGATAAGCAAGTTTTACAGTAATGATACGAGACTCCGATAAAGGGAAAAAAGAGGATGTAAGTGTGGTAAACCCAAAGTAACCAAACAAGATAAATCCTATTACGATAATCCATCCAGCAATAGGGTATTTTATAAAATAGGCGAGTAAATTTTTCATTCTAAAGTTGTTTGTCCAATTAGTTTTGTACTGATACTTTCATTCCTTCGTATCCTCCCGAAACTGGGGTAGATATGAGTTGCGAGGAGTTTTCTAGTCCTTTTACAATAAGGGATTTTTCATTGGCATGAACAATAGTAATCGGTTGTTTGTGCAGCACGCTGTCTTGTAAAATAAATACATGGTTTTCGTCTATGATAAGATTCCTTGTGATTTCATAAACGTTGTCCACATTTTGGGCTGTGATTTCGGCCTGCAAATATTCTCCTTCATGGAGCTCAGTTGATTTTACTTCCACAAAAAGCTGAACGGTTTGTGAGGCTCTATCAATTTGTGAATTTATCCGAGTTACTGTTCCCTCATAATGAGAAGATTTATCGGTAGTAAAAAGAGAAACTTTTTTTCCTATTTTCAAAAAGTCCGAAAGGCTTGCATTTACATTCAGTTCCAATTCGTACACTCCTGTTTTGATAAATTCGCCTAGTTTTTGACCAGGAGAAACCAAGGTTCCAGGAGTAATATTTGCTTGCACCAGTACTCCAGTAAAGGGAGCTGAAATGGTATATTTTGCCAATCGAGTTTCTAGGTTTTTGATGGAATAATAATTGGTAAGAATTCCTTTTCCAGATAAATAATGGGAAAAATTATCGTTTGAAGTTTTAGGCAAACTAGGTAAGGATTTTTCCGAAGAAATAGAATTTACGTAGTTTTTCCATGTCGAAAGTTCGTTTGGATAATCAAACTGAATATCTGCCAAAGTGCCGGTAATCAAGCTTTTGAAGTTGATTCTTTGAGATTTTACTGAAGCAGCAAATTCGGAATTGTTGATCTGAATTAATGTTTGTCCGGCTCCATAAGAAACACCAGGTTTAAAGGATCTTGAAGTCTGCTGAAAAACTCCTTGCACTTCAGAATATAGAACAGTTCTTTCTTTAGCTAAAATTGACCCTGTGCTTTTTATTTGCACAGGTAAAGTCCCGTTTTCCACAAGCTGAGTTGTCACTAGTTTTATGGTTTTTTCAGTTTTTTTCTCAGGTATTTTTTTACTGCTATCCATTAGTTTTTTCAAACCAATTGCGACTAAAATAATACCAATTGCCAATGGAATTTGAATTGTTTTTTTCATAGTTTCTATTTTAAATCATTGGTCCCACAACTGAACCTGTAATATTTGTTTGGATTTTTTTAAAAATATTTTTTGTCATTTCTATTTCTTCTTTTGTTAGATTTTTTTCTACCAAAAGGGCGATCAAGTGGAAATGAGGAGTTGCTTTATGTATAATTTTTTTTCCTGAAGGAGTAAGGTAAATATGGTTTTTTCTTTTGTCCTTTTTGGATGGGTACCTGGAGATATATCCTTTTTTTATCAAGGTATTTATCATTCTTGTGAGGGTAGATTTATTTCTTTTAGAAAATAGAGCTAATTCATTTTGGTAAATACCATCTTTTTCTTCAATATTTTTGAGTATAATAAATTGCATTTTGCTCAAATCAATATGGTTTTCCGAAAGTATTTCCTCAATTTTTTCATCAATTACCTTCATAGTTCTCCCAAACCAAGGACCGAGAGAGTTTTTGAATTCTATGTTGGTTTTTTCTTTCACAGTGTAAATGTAAACACAATATAGTTGTATATGCAACTAAATACTGAAATAAGGTTATTTCTCAAAAAATATTAATCAGAATTAGTAAGAATTATAGATTACATTCGTTTTTCAACTTCAACAAATTAAATATTATGAAAATTTTAATCGCGACCACCTTCTCATTATTTACTTTATTGGCTTGTAACTCTAGTAAGGTTCAATCAGAAGCAGGTAATACCGAAGATCTGAATTCAGAGATTTTTAATCAATCAGAGACAGAAGAAATGAGTGAAGACGCGCCCAAAGAATCAGTGTATCTTAATCCAGACAAGCTAACAAAAGCTCATTTTGCGAGCGGATGTTTTTGGTGTGTGGAAGCTATTTACGAGCATACAAAAGGAGTGAAAGAGGTGTTTTCTGGTTATTCTGGAGGTCACACAAAAAACCCTACTTACGAATTATCCAACACAGGTAAAACCGGTCATGCTGAGGCAGTTCAGGTTATTTACGATTCATCTATCATCAGTTTCAAGGAATTGGTCGATATTTTTTACGGAACACAAAATATAGAGCAAGTAAATGGTCAGGGACCAGATAATGGAAGCCAATACAGAACGATTGCATTTTATTCGGATGCCAAGGAGAAGGCAATTATAGAAGCAAAAGTAGCTGAATTAAAATCTCAGGGATTAAAGCCTGCTGCTGAGGTTACTCAATTCAAGAAATTTTGGATGGGAGAAAGTTACCACCAAGACTATGAAAAACTTCATCCCAATCATTCATACATTCGCGCGGTTTCTGTTCCAAGATTGAATAGATTTAAGAAAGATTTTCCGGGGTTGGTGAAGTGAGTTAATTCTTTCATGTAAAAATATACACCACTTCTGTTACTCTGTGTAAGAGGATCAAAAAGTAGTGTTTATAGGTAGCAATAATTTCTCTACAAAGCCTCATCCATAATCTCCTTAACGCATTCTGGATTAAGTAAAGTAGAAATATCTCCAAGGTTTCCAGTATCTTTTCCTGCAATTTTTCTCAGGATTCTACGCATAATTTTCCCAGAACGTGTTTTAGGCAATCCATTGGTAAACTGTATTTTATTCAGTTTTGCAATAGGTCCAATTCTATCTGTAATCAATTGATTTATTTCTTTTCTTAAATTATCGTGGTCTCTGCCTTCTCCGGTTTCTTTTAAGGTAATGTAACCGTAAAGCGCATTTCCTTTTACATCATGAGGATATCCCACAATTGCGGATTCTGCTACAGCCGGATGCTCATTTATAGCATCTTCAATTGGCGCAGTTCCTAGGTTGTGTCCAGAAACTATGATCACATCATCTACTCTTCCCGTAATTCGGTAATAGCCCACGGCATCCCTCAAAGCTCCATCTCCTGTGAAATATTTATCATTGTATGCAGAAAAATAAGTGTCTTTGTACCGTTCGTGATTTCCCCAAATTGTTCGGGCAATACTAGGCCAAGGAAACTTAATACACAGCCTTCCTTCTACTTGGTTTTCTGTTAGCTCTTTCCCGTTTTCGTCCATTAAGGCGGGCTGTATTCCCGGGAAAGGCAAAGTAGCATAGGTTGGGATTGTGGGAGTAACGTAAGGCAAGGGAGATATCATGATTCCTCCGGTTTCGGTTTGCCACCAAGAATCTACAATAGGACTTTTTTGTTTTCCAATGTTGTCGTTGTACCAGTGCCAAGCTTCTTCGTTAATTGGTTCACCCACAGACCCAAGAACCTTCAAAGAAGATAAATCATACTTGTTTACATAGTCCAGGTTTTCTTTGGCCAAAGCTCTAATTGCGGTAGGAGCGGTGTAAAATTGAGTTACTTTATGTTTTTCAACAATCTCCCAAAACCTTCCGAAATCAGGGTAACTTGGCACACCCTCAAACATGATTGTGGTTGCACCGTTTGCTAAAGGTCCGTACACAATGTAACTGTGTCCTGTAATCCAGCCAATATCCGCTGTACACCAATACACATCTCCTGGTCTGTATTGAAATACATTTTTGAAAGTATAAGCCGTGTAAACCATATAACCGGCAGTTGTATGAACCATTCCTTTTGGCGATCCCGTTGATCCAGATGTATATAAAATAAACAAAGGATCTTCCGCATCCATTACTTCAGGTTCACATTCTGTAGGTGCATTTTCTAGCAAAGGAGCGAGCCATTGGTCTCTTCCTGTTTTCATGTTTATTTCCGAATTTATTCTTTTTACCACAAGCACATGAGTGGTGCAAACGCAGGTTTCCAAGGCTTCATCAACTATCCCTTTCAGGTCGATAGTTTTTGCTCCACGGTAAGATCCATCCGAAGTAATAACAAGTTTACATTCGCTATCGTTTATCCTTGAAGCCAAAGCAGAAGATGAAAATCCGGCAAAAACAACAGAGTGAATGGCACCAATACGAGCACAAGCCAATAGAGAAACAGCTAATTCAGGAATCATTGGTAAGTAAATACAAACTCGATCTCCTTTTTTAATCCCTTGAGATTTTAGCACATTGGCTAGTTTGTTTACTCTTTCATGTAAGTCACGGTAAGTAATATGTTCGGGTCCGTCTGCGGGGTTATTTGGCTCAAATAAAATGGCAGTTTGGTCTCCTTTTGTTCTCAAATGCCTGTCAATACAGTTTTCTGTTATGTTCAATTTGGCTCCTTCAAACCATTTGATTTCTGGTTTAGAAAAATCCCAATCCAGCACTTTGTCCCATCTTTTTCTCCAACTAAAATGCTCCTCGGCAATTTCTTCCCAAAACAATTCTGGCTCACGAACCGATTTTCTGTATACTTTGTAATATTCTTCTAGGTGTTTTATGTGGTAATTACTCATTGTTTTTATTTTAGTGTATTCCTACTTTGTTAAATTTATATATTTCTTTTATTTCTTCGATAATAGTAACGTCATCAATTGTAGATGGAATGTTGTATTGAATTTCATCGGCAATGTTTCGCAGCAGTTTACGCAGGATTTTTCCCGAGCGTGTTTTTGGTAATCTTTGAACCACCAAAACATCCCTAAACGAAGCTACAGCTCCAATCACTGTTCTTACTTCTGCAATTATTTCACTTTGAATTTCTTTTTCGGTTTTCGCCAAATCGGACTTTAAAACAATCAAAGCCATCGGTTTTTGACCTTTGAGCGAACAATTGATTCCAAACACAGCACATTCTGCAACCGATTTGTGGGAAAAAACTATTTCTTCCATATCTGCCGTAGACAACCTATGTCCCGCTACATTAATCACATCATCCACTCTTCCGGTAATAAACACATAACCGTCCTCATCTTTGTAACCACCATCACCAGAAAAATAGTAACCTGGAAACTTATCCAAGTAAGCACTTTTGAATCGCTCTGGATTTCCCCAAAGGTTCATCAAAGTTCCTGGAGGTAGAGGAAGTTTTACAGCTACATAACCTTCCGAATCTTGCTCTAAAATATCACCTTGCTCATTCAGAATCTGAATGTCATATCCTGATACTGGGAGAGTAGCCGAACCAGGTTTTACAGGTAGTAAATTTACACCTACCATGTTCGCTACCATTGCCCATCCCGACTCGGTTTGCCACCAGTGATCTATAACTGGTATTCCCAGTTTTTCTTGGGTCCATTGCAAAGTGGCAGCATCACATCTTTCGCCTGCCAAAAACTGATATTTTAGGCAAGACAAGTCATATTTTTTGATGAAATTTCCGTTCGGATCTTCTTTTTTAATTGCTCTTATTGCTGTGGGAGCTGTAAACATTGCCGATACTCTGTGCTCACTTATAACTCTCCAAAATGTAGAAGCATCTGGAGTACGAATAGGTTTTCCTTCGAAAATAATGGTTGTGTTCCTATTCAGTAACGGACCATAAACTATATAGCTATGTCCCACAACCCATCCCACATCGCTGGCCGCCCAATATACTTCGCCAGGATTCATCCCGTAAACGTATTTCATAGAAAATTTAAGAGCGGTAGCATATCCTCCTGTATCTCTTTGTATTCCTTTTGGTTTTCCGGTAGTTCCCGAAGTATATAAAATGTACAAAGGGTGAGTTGACGAAAGCGAAATAGGCTCAATGCTCTGCGCATTGTTTACTAGCGTTTCATAATCAATGTCTCGTTCTTTTGTTTCAAAAGATACATTTTGCTTTCTGTCGAATAAAATTACTTTTTCTGGCTTGTGAATACATTCTTCAATCGCTTTATCTACAAAAGGTTTGTAGGGAATAATCTTTTCTATCTCTATTCCGTTCGTTGCAGTGATTATAACTTTGGGCTTACAATCGTCAATTCTTACCGCCAATTCATGAGGTGCAAAACCGCCAAAAACTACAGAGTGAATTGCTCCAATTCTTGCACAAGCAAGCATGGCAAACATAGCCTGCGGAATCATTGGCATATAAATGATTACGGTATCACCTATACCAACTCCCAATTCTTTCAATCCACCTGCAAGTTTGGATACTTCCTCATGCAATTTATGGAACGAAATAAATTCTTTCGTTTGTGTAACTGGCGAATCATAAATTACCGCAGTTTCATCTCCAAATCCATCTGCAATATGCTTGTCGATGCACAAATAACTCATGTTCACTTTTCCGTCAGAAAACCATTGATCGTAATTATGGATATCTTTATCCAACACCCTTGTAGGCTTTACAAACCAATCTAATTCCTGAGATTGCTTTTGCCAAAATTGCAAAGGATTGGCGATGCATTCTTTGTAAAAATCTAGATATTTCATTTCGAAATATTTTTAGATTGAATCAAGCCAAACCAATTTGGATTAAGCACTTTTAGCTTAATTAACACCCAAATTATCATGATAAAACTGAGTCCCAAAAAGACAGAGTTTAATGTACTGATGTTAGCGGTGTTCTCTAATTGGAACCGATAAATAAGGGTAATAAGAATATAAACACTGATAATAATATCAGATGCAAGCGGACTGAAGGATAATTTCGTTTTCATGGTTTATTAAATTAAAATAAGGTTTGTTTGCACACAAGTCCTAATTCTTAACCTAATAGTTCATCTACTTCTGAAACTAGTTTTTTTACAGAAAAGGGTTTTAATAAATATTTATCAGCTCCTAATTGCAGCCCTTTCTCTACATCAGAAGTTTTGTTTTTTGCAGAAAGAAAAATAACTTTTGTTTCTTTCAGTTTTTCATTCTCTTTTATTTTTTTAATTGTCTGATAACCATCTACTTTGGGCATCATTACATCCAGGACAATTATGTCAGGAATGTTGTTTTCTAAGAGTTCCAGAGCTTCGCTTCCGTCTCTTGCAATGAATACTTGAAACCCTTTTTTCTTAAAGGTGTACTCAAGTGACATTACTATATTTGGCTCGTCATCTACAATTAAAATTTTCTTCATCACTTTATCCTTCACAAGTTAGTTAAAAGGCAACGAAAATACAAAAATAGAACCTTCATTGTTTGTTTTTTCCAACCAGATTTCTCCACCATGCTTTTGCACTATTTGTTTAGAGATAGCCAGTCCCAGTCCACTTCCACTAGGTTTTAGTGTGTTTTGGTTTTCACTTTGATAAAATTTATCAAAAACATGATTTTTGTCATTTTCAGGAATTCCTTTGCTATTGTCTTCAATATAAACCTCTAAAAAGTCTTCTTTTTGCGAAAAGCTAAACGATATTTTACCTTTTGGTTTGTCGGAAAACTTAATTGAATTTGAAACCAAATTAGTTAATACCTGAATAATTCTGTCCTCGTCATACAACGCAATAACACTGCTAACATCTTCTATTTCAAATAGTATATTTTTTTCTTTGGCTAATTGACTCAAGTTTCTAGTCACTTTTTCTATGGTGTCTAGCATATTGGTTGGCTTCAAAATTAATTTGGCTCTGTTGTGTTCTAGTTTTTCGATATCCAGGATATGATTTACCAAACGAGATAATCGATCAACTTCTTGTTCGATATTTCCCATAAATTTATTTCTAAGTTCGGCTGGCATTTCATCAAAATCATCCTGAAGAATTTCTGCAGAAGCCTTTATGCTTGTTAGTGGAGTTTTTAGTTCGTGCGCTACTGTGTCAAGAAACTCATCTTTTTGTTTGTATTGAAAAATCAACTCCTGATTGGCAGATTGCAGCTCGGATGTGAGTTGAGTCAATTCGTTTGTTTTTTCATTCAGAGCTTTGTTACTTGCCAGCGCTTCCTTGGATTCATCAAGGATTTGTAGTACTTCAACTAAGCTTATTTCTTCTTCCTTTACCACATTGGCAATCAATATTTTGGAAGAGGCGCTTCCGATGCTACCTGTCAGCAGTTTTTCCGAAAAATTGATTAATCTGGCATCGGCCATTTGTGTATCTGGCGGCAAATCATATTTTCTAAAAAATAAGCTAAGAGCTCTTTCTGTTCTTGCTAATCCTAAGAATTTTGTCAAAACATTTTTTATATCGGCAACATAAGCTTCTCCTTTCCAAACTAGGGCGCTATCTCCCAACTTGGAGTAATTTCGGGTGTCAATAAACATTTCGGCATAGTTTCTTTCCCTGTAATTTCCCTTTCCTGATAAAGAAATGACAGCAAGTGTGATTCCATTAAAAAACAAACTCCAAAAAGTAGCGTGAGCGTGTGGGGATAAAAAATCTAACCCAAAAAGCGAGTAAGGTTTAAGAAAATTAATACCAAAAAGTCCTTGGTTTACAAAGTAATCTGAATTGGTGAAAGCAGAAATGCTCACTGGAATTACTAGGGTGTACAAGGTCACTAGAAAACCGACAATAAGTCCAAAAATTGCTCCTTTTGATGATCCTCTATTCCAAAATAAACCTAAGAAAAATGAGGGTGCGAGCTGGCTAATTATAACGAAGGAAACCAATCCAATAGAATAAAGTGATAGCGGAACTGAAAAGTAGAAATAGAAATAATACGAAGCAATGATGATTACAAAAATTGATACACGCCTAATTCCCTTGATATAACGTGCGTTTTTATCGTTCTGATTTCTACTGAATTTGTCCAAAAACCCGTAAGGAATAATTAGGTTGTTACTGACCATTGTAGACAGGGCGAGAGTAGAAACAACCACCATAGAAATTACGGCAGAAAAACCACCAATAAAAACCAAACTTGCTAAAAAGTAATTGCCATGTTGAAGTGGTAGTAATAAAGTGAAATACTCCGAATTATTCGAGTTTCCGAAGGTAATCAAACCTCCCCATGCAATGAAAACAACAAATAGATTGAACAGAAGTAGGTAGAGAGGAAACAACCAAATGGCTTTTTTGAGATGTTTTTCTCTGTTGTTTTCTACTACCGAAACCTGAAATTGCCTTGGGAGTAGGAAAATTGCAAAAAAGGAAAGTAAAATAGTAAAAAACCAGTTGAATCCGTTTTCAAATCCATTCATGGTTGTAATTTCCGTGAAATTGGCTGAACTAGAAATTTGGTTGTAGATATCTTCGGTGCCTCCAAACAAAAAGAAGGTGACATAAATACCAACAATTAAAAAGAATAAGAGTTTTATGATAGATTCGAAGGCAACGGAGGCAACAATTCCTTTGTGCTTTTCCGAAGCATCAGTTTTTTGAGTACCAAAAAACGTAGCAAAAACCGCAATCAATAAAGCTATATAAATGGTGTAATCACTGAAAACCTTCGTTTTTTCAATAGAAACGCTGAGTGTCATTATTTCAAAAGTTTCAGAAATCGCTTTGAGTTGCAGTGCGATGTAGGGTACAGTTCCCAGTACGCAAACAATTGTTATGAGGGCACCAAGTAATCTATTGTTTCCGTACCTCAAGGAGATAAAATCAGCAATTGAAGATATTTTGTGCTGTTTGGAAATACGAATTATTTTTCGGAGAATAAGAATCCAAAAAGGAGCTGCAATTACAGGGCCTAGGTAGATAGCTAAAAAGCTTATACCAGTGGTAGCAGCTACACCCACACTACCGTAATAAGTCCAGGCAGAACAATATACAGCTAACGAAAGGGTATAAATATAAGGGTTGTTTACCCATTTACTGGTAGCTCTTTTTTCGGCAATGAAAGCTAAAAAAAATAGAATTCCCAGATAAAGAATAATGATAACAAATAACGAAAGACTACTCATAATGTCTTTTTAAAATAAAATATGAAATAAGTATAGAGGATAGCCATATAGAAAACACATAAAAATAGACTGCCGGAAAGCCCCAGATAGATTGTTGGGAATCAAAAAGCAGAATCAAAGGAATATTAAAAGTTGCAACTAGTACAATTGCTAAAACTATTAATTTTTGTTCGTGTCTTTTTTTCATAAGGAATAAATATAGGTGTTTTAAACCAAAAAACAGCATTGAGAATTTTCTCAATGCTGTTACTTTTTACTTTAGGTTCTGTTTAGTGGCTTTGTGCTTCTCCAGCTCCACTAGGAATTCTTATGCTTTCTACAATTTCTTGTACATCTTGAGGTGGGGCAGGAGTTAATCTTGACACCACTACAGATACTACAATATTTATAATCATTGCGATAGTTCCAAATCCTTCTGGGGAAGTTCCAAACCACCAATCAGATTGTGGCAATGGTTCCATGACTCCCACAAGTCCCGTTTTGTAACGAATCATGTAGAACAACATAATTGAAATCCCGACTACCATTCCGGCAATTGCACCTTCTTTGTTCATTCGCTTGTCGAATATTCCGAGCACAATAGCTGGGAAAAACGAGGCGGCTCCTAGTCCAAAGGCGAGCGCAACTACTGCGGCCACAAATCCTGGAGGATAAATCCCAAAGAGACCTGCTACAATTATTGCAAATACAATCGCAACTCTTGCTGCCAGTAATTCTCCTTTGTCAGAGATGTCTGGTTTGATTTGTTTCTTGATTAAATCATGAGAAATAGACGTAGAAATTACCAGTAACAATCCTGCTGCGGTTGAAAGGGCTGCTGCCAATCCACCTGCTGCAACTAGAGCAATTACCCAGTTTGGCAAGTTGGCGATTTCTGGATTTGCCAATACCATAATGTCTCTATCCACGTACAATTCGTTTACTTCTTCAGGATTCGGATTTGAGATAATTCTTTCTTGAAAAACACCTCTTTTGGACTCTCCATTCGCCTCATATTCAAAAATTGGTTTTTTTCCATCTAATGAATTTCCAGCAACATACTGTATTTTTCCATCACCATTTTTATCACTCCAAGCAATTAGTCCAGTGTTCTCCCAGTTTTTGAACCAAGGTGGAATTTCTTCGTAGCTTGTTTCGCTTACAGTTTCGATTAAGTTTGTTCTTGCAAATACAGAAACTGCAGGTGCAGCAGTGTACAGAATTGCAATTAACAACAATGCCAATCCAGCAGATTTACGAGCATCTTTTACCTTTTCAACTGTAAAGAATCTTACAATTACGTGAGGCAAACCAGCAGTTCCGGCCATCAAAGCCATAGTGATAGCAAATACATCCCAAGTAGATTTGCTACCCGAAGTGTATTCTTTAAACCCTAATTCCGTGTGCAGAGTATCTAATTTATCTAGTAAATAAGTCCCGTCAGAAACTTCTCCTCCCATTCCTAATTGAGGGATTGGATTCCCAGTCATTTGCCAAGAAATAAAGATTGCAGGCACCATAAATGCGAAAATCAATACGCAATATTGAGCCACTTGAGTGTAGGTAATTCCTTTCATTCCTCCCAAAAAGGCGAACACCAAAACTACTGACATTCCAATGATTACTCCAATGGATACATCTACTTGCAAGAATTGAGAGAATACAATACCTACTCCTCTCATTTGTCCTGCTACATAAGTAAATGAAACAATAAGTGCACAAATTACTGCTACGGTTCTTGCTGTGTTGGAATAATATCTGTCTCCAATAAAATCGGGAACTGTAAATTTCCCAAATTTCCTAAGATAGGGGGCAAGTAGTAAGGCCAAAAGCACATATCCACCAGTCCATCCCATTAGGAAAACAGATCCGTCATATCCCATAAAGGAAATTAATCCTGCCATTGAGATAAACGAGGCGGCACTCATCCAATCGGCTGCTGTTGCCATTCCATTTGCAAGTGGTGAAACTCCACCACCTGCGATATAAAATTCTTTGGTAGATCCTGCTCTTGCCCAAATCGAGATTCCGAAATAAAGGGCAAATGTTGCTCCTACCATTATCCACGTCCATACTTCTACGCTCATAATATTATAGTTTTAAATAGTTAATTAATAGTTTTTTAGTCGTCAAATCCGTATTTCTTGTCCAGTCCATTCATAAGCCTTACATAAACAAATATTAGGATTACAAATACGTAAATTGAACCTTGCTGTGCGAACCAGAAACCTAGTTTGAATCCTCCCAATCTGATGCTATCAAGGGCATCTTTAAAAATTATCCCTGCCAAGAAGGAAACAGAAAACCATACTGCTAAAAGAATGATAAGATACCTTAAGTTTTCTTTCCAATAGGCTTTGGCGTGTTGTTGTTTTTTATCGTCCATTTTGGTTTGTTTTTATAAATAAATCATTGCCTGAAGCCTTACTGTTCCCGATTGAGATGCTCCAAATTCTTGTTTTTGATATTCCAATGTAAGTTTAGAATTGTGACCGCTCAAGTAAGCATTTATTCCAAATCCCATTGTTGTTCTGTTCTCAGAAGACGCATCATACGAATGATTTCCGTAAGATACGTAGGGCTGAAATCTTGTTTTCGATTTGTCTCCCGGTAATAGATACCCAACATGACCGTAAATCATAGTTCCGGTTCCGTAAGCGCTGAACAAATAATCTGTCCCGTAATCATTAAATTGGACAGTTCCGTAGGCTGTGATGGCTGCATTTTTGTTCCCAACTGGAGCTTCATAAAAAGCATCCACAGCAAATAGTGCGACATTTTCTCCACTTACATTTCCTGCAGAATCTGATGCTGCAGAACCATTTGGGTGAAGATGAAAACCTGCTCCAACATTAAAAATTCGTTTAGCTCCAAGGTAGCTTCCTACTTTGTAAGGCAAAAAGTTTGATTCTTGATCCAAGAAATTGTACTCGAAGTATCCAGCATAGGCAAATCCTGCTGTAGCTGAACCAAGCAGTCTTTTTCCGCCATAAACAGCGGTTCCAGAAGTGTCCGGAGTTCTGGTGTCTAATGAATTAGTCATTGCATCATTGATAGCAACACGGTATTGTAATTTACCAAATTTTCCTTTTCCGAAAATTCCTAAATGACGAGCAAATTGATCAGACAAACCAATTGTACTCCAAGATTGACGATTATTGTCTAGCGTCAACATATTCAATGTACTTTGGTTATTTAATCTTGATATTCCATTGAAATAATGTAATCCAGCTCCAACGGTGTGGTTTTTTGCAATGTTATATTGTCCCCAAAAATCGTGGAAGAAAAGCTGAGATCTATCGCCAGTTCCTATTGGACTCATGTTGTTTGCATTCAGACTGTTCAGTCCAAAATGGGATAAAATCAAGAATTTATCAGTAATTTGTGAGTACATAAGTACACGCGCTCTCCTAAGATTGAAGCTTAGCTGACTTTGATTGGGAGCAACAAATTCATCGTAATTTGCTTGAACTTGTGCCCATGAAATGAATCGAAGGTATTTTTTACCCGATTCATCAAATTTAATTTTGTAACCTCCTTCATAGTCTGGAGATCCTTGTGAATAAGAAAAATGAGAAGAGAGAAACACTCCGCAACTCATTAGAAGTAATAGTTTTTTCATAAGACATTTTTGTTTTTATGGTTAATAAATTAGGTCTTGTGTGCAGAACTAAACTATTAACAAAATGTCTTGAAATAAAAACAACTATAGTTTTTTGTTAATTAACTATATTTATTCTCTAAATCGTTCCCATTTAATGAGCATAAATTTATCTCCAAGTTCAGTAACAACAACTCCTGCCCCCGATAAATTTTCTTTTTTTTGAAAATAAATAGCTAGTTCATTAGCGTTTAGAATTTTGTAGGTTGGATGGTAATTTGTATTGGATGGGCGCTTAATGTTGTATTTTTTTACCCAATTGAGAACTGTGACGTGTGAAATCCCTAAAATTCGTTCAATTTCTCGGTATGTTAAGCCTTCAAGGTAGAGTTGAAGAGCTTTGTTGACATAATAGTCGTCAATTTGCTTCCCTAGTTTGTTTACGCTAAAATAATAGCTACATTCTTTGCATTTAAAGCGCTGACGATTATTTACTATTCCGCTTTTGATGTAAGATTCTGAGGAGCAATTTGGACAAGAATTCATAAAACTATACTAATTAAGCATAAATATAATAAATTAGCACAAAAATAGTTGAAGATTCATTTTATTTTTAATAAAAAACCCGAATCTCATTTCTGAAATTCGGGTTTTAATTTGTTTATCAATGAACAGAATCTAATCTGTCTGATTAAGTGGTTTTTTCTTTTTTCAAGAAAAAATTGTATCGAAATCTACATCATTCCTGGCATTCCTCCCATTGGTGGAGCAGCGTGGTGATGATCGTCTTCTTTCTCAGGAATATCTGTAATCACACATTCTGTGGTTAACAACATACTTGCGATAGATGCAGCATTCTCAAGGGCAACTCTACTTACTTTTGCAGGATCAATAACTCCAGATTTCAGTAGGTTTTCGTATTTATCTGCTCTTGCGTTGTATCCGAAGTCTTTTTTTCCTTCTTTTACCTTCTGAACCACAACAGATCCTTCTCCACCTGCATTAGAAACAATTTGTCTCAATGGTTCTTCAATAGCTCTTCTGATAATTGCAATGCCAGTAGCCTCATCGTCATTGTCAGCTTTCACTGAATCTAGAGCTATACTTGCTCTGATGTATGCAACTCCACCACCAGGAACGATTCCTTCTTCTACTGCTGCTCTTGTCGCGTGAAGTGCATCATCTACTCTATCTTTCTTCTCTTTCATCTCTACTTCTGTAGTTGCACCCACGTAAAGCACAGCAACTCCACCCGCTAATTTTGCAAGTCTTTCTTGAAGTTTTTCTCTGTCGTAATCAGAAGTTGTAGATTCTATTTGAGCTTTTATCTGTCCTACTCTTGCCGAAATATCATCTTTCTTTCCTGCTCCATTGATAATGGTTGTATTGTCCTTATCAATTTCAATTTTATCAGCAGAACCTAACATTTCAAGCGTAGTGTTGGCCAAAGTTAATCCAGTTTCTTCCGAGATAACTGTTCCTCCAGTCAAGATTGCGATATCGTCCAACATAGCTTTTCTTCTGTCTCCAAAACCAGGAGCTTTCACAGCAGCTACTTTCATTTGACCTCTCAATCTGTTTACAACCAATAATCCTAATGCTTGAGACTCGATGTCTTCAGCTACAATAATCAAAGGCCTTCCAGTTCCAACTACCGCCTCCAAAATTGGCACGATGTCCTGTATGTTCGAAATCTTTTTGTCGTAAATTAAAATGTATGGATTGTCATATTCAGTGATCATTTTTTCAGCATCTGTCACAAAATAAGGAGATAAATATCCTCTGTCGAATTGCATTCCTTCTACAACCTCTACATAAGTTTCAGTTCCTTTCGCTTCTTCTACAGTTATTACACCTTCTTTGGTTACTTTTTTCATTGCTTCTGCAATCAAAGCTCCAATTTCTTTATCGTTGTTAGCCGAAACGGTAGCAACTTGCTCAATTTTCTTATTGTCTGCCCCAACTGCTTCTGAAAAGCCAGCCATTTCTTTAATGATAGCCTCAACTCCTTTGTCTATTCCTCTTTTCAAATCCATTGGATTTGCACCAGCTACTAAACTTTTTAGTCCCGTATTGATTATAGATTGAGCCAATACAGTAGCTGTTGTTGTTCCATCTCCTGCAAGTTCAGCAGTTCTTGAAGCAACTTCCTTTACCATTTGTGCTCCCATGTTTTCAACTGGGTCGCTCAATTCGATTTCTTTCGCTACCGAAACTCCATCTTTTGTGATGTGTGGAGCTCCAAATTTCTTGTCGATTACTACATTTCTTCCTCTAGGTCCTAGAGTTACTTTTACTGCGTTTGCTAGTTTGTCAATTCCTTTTTTAAGGCTTTCTCTAGCTTCTAAGTCAAATGTGATTTGCTTTGCCATTTTTTATAATTTTTTTTAATGATTAGTTTAAAATTCCAAAGATATCGGCTTCTCTCATGATGAGGTAAGTTGTTCCGTCTAATTTTACTTCAGTGCCTGAATATTGACCGTACAAAACAGTATCTCCTGACTTTACAGTCATTGGCTCGTCCACTTTTCCTGGTCCAGCCGCTACAACTTTTCCTTTCAATGGTTTTTCTTTTGATGCATCTGGTATAATAATTCCAGAAGCTGTTTTTTCTTCTACCGGAACTGGTTCTATCACAACTCTATCCGATAGAGGTTTGATGTTTACTGACATAATTTTAAATTTTTTAGGTTAATACTTAATTAAAAATACTGATAACCGATAAGCACTTTTTGTGCCAACCGCTCGAATGACAAAAATCTACATTTTCTTTCTGAAAAAATTTCTGTTGTAGTGTCATTCTGTCACAGAATTATGAAGTAAATGTAGGGAAATAATCTACCAATCGAATACAATTGTTATTTATCTAAATAAAATTCTTTGGTGAGTTCGTGGTGCTCTTTCGAATAAATTCCTTGCGACTGGTAAACACAGAATTCTTCTTCTTTTAATATCGATTTTTCTTTACCAAAACACATCATTACTCGATTCACTTTTTTGTTTTCATTCGGTTTTATTAATGCTATTTTATTCAAAAATAAAGATGAGTTTTTTGTGAATCTTTTAAAAATATCACTCTCGGTAAAGGGAAGGATTAAACTGAATTTTCCTTTTTGTGAAAGGTTGTTTTCTACAAAATTTATTAATTCTTTAAATGAAAGAGAATCTGTATGACGAGCTGTTTTTTTGTTTTTCTCCTCATTTTTCAAGTCATTCTCAAAATAGGGTGGATTGGAAATAATTAAGTCCAATTTATTGTCTGGAGCAAACTTTTGCAAAGGTAAATTTACGGCTTTAAGTCTGTGATAATAAGGAGAGTTTTCAAAATTGAATTTAGACTCTTCGAAAGCATTTTTCTCTATTTCAATTCCAATCAACTCAATATTTGGGTTTCTTTGAGCAATCATTAAGGCCAATATTCCGGTTCCAGAACCAATGTCCAATCCAGTTTTTGTGTCTTCAGAAATTTCTGCCCAAGCTCCAAGTAACACCGAATCGGTATTTACTTTCATAGCACTTTTCTCGTTCTGTACAGAGAATTGTTTGAAATGGAATGTGGACATTGTTACTAGTGTTTTTCATTTGTCATTCTGAACTGGATTCAGAATCTTTATTCATTGAAATATTGCCAATTGAATTAATCGTGAAATATTCTTTGAGAGATCCTGAATCAAGTTCAGGAAGACACGTTAAAAAAAGTGTAAAATAATTCCTACAAATCTACCAACCCCTCAGGAATCTCAATATAGATTTTTTGATTCTTTTTATCCAATTCTATCATTAAGTTGAGAGGTACAAGAACTTCTTTTCCATCTATCAAAATCTCAGCTACTGGATTGTTCGGCAAATCATATACTTCAACAATTTCCCCTACTTCTTTGTCTTCTTCATCAAAAGCTGTGAAACCAACTATTTCATGAAAGTAGAATTCGTCTTCACTCAGTTTAGGTAAAAGGTTATCAGGAAGGAATAGTTCACACTTCAAAAGTTTCTTGGCTTGGTCTTGTGTATCAATACCACGAAATTTTATTCGAACAAAGCTATTGAGTTGTGGTTCTACTTTATCTACAAAGTAAGGGACCAGGTTTCCTTTTTCTTCAATGAAAAGAGCATTGAGGTTATCAAATAAATTGGGAACTTCTACATCAAATCGAGCTACAATTTCACCCTTAAATGAAAAAACCTTGGAGATCACTCCAAGGTTAAAATATTCATCAAATTTCATAACAGAAATTTATTCTTCTTCGTCTGACGCAGCAGCTTCTTCAGCTGGCGCTTCTTCTACTGGTGTATTAGCAGCAGCAATTGCAGCAGCTTGTGCTTCTTTCACAGCAACTTCAGCTTTCAATCTGTCAGCAGCTTCTTTGGCAGCTTTAGCAGAAACTCCTTCTGCTTTAGCAGAAATCTTAGCATTTTTTTCTTCCAACCAAGCATTGAATTTTTCGTTTGCTTGCTCTTCAGTCATTGCTCCTTTAGCAACACCCCTCATCAAGTGTTTTTTGTACATTACACCTTTGTAAGAAAGAATGTTCTTAGCAGTATCAGTTGGTTGTGCTCCGTTTGCTAACCATTTCAATGCAGCATCTACATCAAGGTCGATTGTTGCAGGGTTAGTAATTGGGTTGTAAGTTCCGATTTTTTCAAGAAATTTTCCATCTCTTGGCGCTCTGCTGTCAGCAGCTACGATGTGGTAAAAAGGTCTTCCTTTTCTTCCTAGTCTTCTAAGTCTAATTTTTACTGGCATTGTTTGTTAAATTTTAGAGGGTCGAAACCCCTGATTATTAATTGGACTGCAAAAATAGGTGTTTTTTATTAATTGCAAAGGTTTTGGTGGTTTTTTTCGAGTTCAGCAACTAATTAACCACAGGATTCAACCATCTTTTCATTCTATCAACCTCCATTCCTTTTCTTTCAGCAATACTTTTTACTTGGTCCATTTCTATTTTCCCTAGTCCAAAATACTTGGATTGTGGGTGAGCGTAATAAAATCCACTAACCGATGCAGCTGGAAACATTGCCATAGATTCCGTTAATTCTACGCCAATTTCTTCGGTAGCGTTTAGTTTCTTAAATAAAGTAATTTTCTCAGTATGATCTGGGCAAGCTGGGTAACCTGGAGCTGGTCTTATTCCTTGATATTTTTCTTTGATTAATTCTTCGTTATCCAACCTTTCGTTTGGTGCATATCCCCAGAATTCTTCACGCACTTTTTTGTGCATCAATTCGGCAAAGGCCTCTGCCAATCTATCTGCCAAGGCTTTGAGCAAAATGGAATTGTAATCATCTAAATTGTCTTTGTATTCTTGCACGTATTTTTCAATTCCAAGCCCTGCAGTTACGACAAACCCTCCCAGGTAGTCTTGCAATCCTGTTTCTGCAGGCGCAATAAAATCTGCTAGAGAGAGATTAGGTAAATCTTTGGCTTTTTGAGTTTGTTGTCTCAGTGAATAAAAAGTATCTGCCACTTCATTTCTAGAATCATCTTTGTAAGCAAACACATTATCTTTTCCATTGGAGTTTGCTGGCCAAATTCCAATTACAGCTTTGGCAGTCAGCCACTTTTCTTTCTCTATTTTGGCAAGCATTTCTTGCGCATCTGCAAATAAGCTAGTTGCTTGCTCTCCAACTACTTCGTCTTCCAAAATTCTTGGAAATCGCCCTGCCAATTGCCAAGTTTGGAAAAAAGGAGTCCAATCGATAAATGGAATCAATTCCGACAATGGAAAGTTGTCAA
This sequence comes from Crocinitomicaceae bacterium, assembly GCA_024639505.1. Classification (GTDB taxonomy): domain Bacteria; phylum Bacteroidota; class Bacteroidia; order Flavobacteriales_D; family CAJJDF01; genus CAJJDF01. Next base: position 50,452 of record JAHEIE010000018.1, on the reverse strand, counting down.
AAGTCTTGTTTCCTATAAAATTGGGTTTGTAAATGTCTTTAGCTTTCCAGTCAATTTTTAGTTTGTTTTCAAGAGCCATGTCATAAGCAACCAAACGCTTTTCTGTTTTTTTCTTAGCGTGATTTTCTCTTACTCTTTCGTATTCTGATTTAATTTCGGTTACAAATTCTTCTGAAGTTTTTCCCAATAATTTCTCCACAACAGTTACCGAACGCGAAGCATCCAATACGTGAATAGTTTGTCCGCTTTTGTAGTTTTCTTCAATTTTCACAGCCGTGTGAACTCGCGAAGTTGTTGCTCCACCAATCAAAAGAGGAATGTTTAATCCTGCTTTTTCCATTTCGGTTGCCACATCGACCATTTCGTCCAAAGAAGGTGTAATCAACCCACTCAATCCAATTACATCTACGTTTTCTTCTATGGCTTTTTTGATAATATCTTGGGTAGGAACCATTACACCCATATCCACAATATCGTAATTATTACAACCCAGCACCACTCCCACAATATTTTTCCCAATGTCGTGAACATCTCCTTTTACGGTAGCCATCAACACTTTTCCATTTGCTTGAACATCTCCATTTTTTGCTGCTTCGATAAATGGATTCAAATAAGCTACGGCTTGTTTCATCACTCGGGCAGATTTTACTACCTGCGGCAAAAACATTTTTCCCGACCCAAATAAATCTCCCACCACATTCATTCCATCCATCAATGGCCCTTCAATTACCTGAATAGGTTCTGGATACAACAAACGACATTCTTCGGTATCTTCTTCAATAAACTCGGTTAACCCCTTTACTAGAGAATGCGTAATTCTCCCTTTTACGTCTTGCTCTCGCCAATATAAATCCCGTTCTTTTTTCTTTCCGTCACCTTTTACATTGTCGGCATATTCCAATAAAACTTCAGTTGCATTGTCGTTTCTGTTGAGCAATACATCTTCCACTTTATCCAATAATTCTTTCGGAATTTCATCATAAATCTCCAACATAGTTGGGTTTACAATTCCCATATCCATTCCATTCTTGATCGCATGATACAAAAATGCCGAGTGCATGGCTTCACGCACAGCATTATTCCCTCGAAAAGAAAACGAAACATTACTCACACCACCACTCACTCTGGCTCCAGGTAAGTTTTCTTTAATCCATTTGGTGGCATTAAAAAAATCAACCGCATAATTATTATGCTCGGGAATTCCGGTAGCAACAGGAAAAATATTGGGGTCAAAAATGATGTCTTGAGGCGGAAACTTTACCACATCTACTAAAATATCGTAAGATCGTTTACAAATTTCTATCCTACGTTCGTAAGTGTCTGCTTGCCCATCTTCATCAAAAGCCATCACTATAGTGGCAGCTCCGTACATTTTTACTTTTTTGGCTTGTTCAATGAATTTTGCCTCCCCTTCTTTCAAACTAATCGAGTTCACAACACCTTTCCCCTGTATGCATTTTAATCCAGCCTCAATGATGTCCCATTTACTAGAATCAATCATCACAGGTATACGAGCAATGTCTGGTTCAGAAGCAATTAAATTCAAGAATTTAACCATAGCTTCTTTTCCATCCAACATTCCTTCGTCCATATTCACATCCAGAATTTGCGCTCCACCTTCCACTTGGTCACGAGCAACATCCAATGCTTCATCAAATCGCTCTTCCTTTATCAATCGCAAAAATTTACGCGAACCCGTTACGTTGGTTCTTTCCCCAATGTTTACAAAGTTTGTTTCTGGTGTAACGATTAACGGTTCAAGTCCGCTTAGTTTTAAGGTATAGTTTTTCATTTTTTTCTTAGTCATAAGTCCTTTATAATTAGTCCTTAGTTTTTGAAGTATCTTTTAAAATCTATTCTCTCTGTTCTATTTTCTTTTCTCTATAAAAAGAGCATTCAAAAGTCTAATATCTATTATCTGACATCTGAAAATCTAAATTACATCACCACACTCCAATTATCCGTCCCAGGAGTATTCATCCAGTCTTTGTATTTTTCGTCTCCTCCTCTTGCGCTCCAATCCGAGTCGATAGCGAGTTTTGCGGAAATTCCACCTCTTGGGTTACAAATCATTTCTATTCTCATTCTGTCTGGTTCGTACACTTCCATCAAGTGATCGTAAAAAATATTGATTAATCGCTCGTAAGAAACAACTATATCACGCAAATGAAACGCATATTGTTTCAATGATTTTAGCTCAATGATTTTGTTCTTTGGATACATCGTTAAAAAAACCGTAGCAAAATCGGGCTGTTCTTTCACTCCCAAAAAGGTAAATTCAGGTATCTTTATTTTAATCTCGTAAGCCTCTTTCGAAGGATTTGGAATCGCTTCCAGAATTGTTTTGTCTATCTCTTTGTATAGTTTTGGTGCTCCCATTTTTTTTGTTTTTTTTGTCATTCCTGCGAAGGCAGGAATCTAAAGGAAAGAATCAGCCTGATGAATAAGATTCCTGCCTTCGCAGGAATGACAATCTTGTTAGTTTAGTGTTTCTTGTTTGTAATATTGTTATTTATTTTTTTGCTTCAAGTGGAGAACATGCTTTTGGTTTGCCACTCTTTTATTTAACTGTGTTGTTGTTTCTCAAAAAAATTAGTCGTCCTTTAAGGACCTAGGTTCGTAATCTTTTGCCAAATCGGCAATTGCTTTTATATGTGCTGGTGAAGTTCCGCAGCATCCGCCTACAATATTGAGTAAACCTTCTTCAAGGAATACTTTTATTTGCTCGGCCATCATTTCTGGGGTTTCGTCATATTCGCCAAATTCGTTGGGCAATCCAGCATTGGGATGTGCACTAACAAGAAAAGGCGATTTTTTTGCCATAACTTGCAAATATGGACGTAGATCTTTGGCTCCCAAAGCACAATTTAATCCAATACTTGTGATGGGTGCGTGTTCGGTTGAGATAAGAAAAGCCTCCGTAGTTTGTCCCGAAAGTGTTCGTCCACTTTGGTCGGTAATTGTTCCCGAAACCATGATTGGGAGTTCAATTCCTTTTTCTTCAAATACTTGCTCTATGGCAAATAAGGCAGCTTTTGCGTTGAGCGTGTCAATGATTGTTTCTACCAAAAGCATATCCACTCCACCTTCAATTAAAGCTGTGGCTTGAAGTTTAAAAGCCTCTACCAATTCATCAAAAGAAATTGCCCTAAACCCAGGGTCGTTTATTACTGGCGAAATGGAAGCAGTTTTGTTTGTTGGACCAATTGAACCAGCAACAAATCTTGGTTTGCTGGGTTCTTGGGCAGTATATTCATCTGCAACCTCACGGGCAATTTTTGCCGAATGAAAGTTGATTTCGTATACTTTGTCCTGAGTTCCGTAATCTTCTTGGGCGATTGTTGTTCCGCTAAAGGTGTTGGTTTCTATAATGTCTGCTCCTGCTTCAAAATACTTGCCATGAATGGCTTTTATAATATCTGGACGAGTGAGTGACAGCAAATCGTTGTTTCCTTTCAATGGAAATGTACTGTTCTCAAACCATCCTTTTCTGAAATCGTCTTCGCCTAGCTTGTATTGCTGAATCATAGTTCCCATGGCTCCATCTAAGACTAGGATTCTCTTTTTTAATTCTTCTTTTATATTACTCACTTTTCTTCTTTTTATATCTCAATTTTTCAGAAGTTTTTCCCATAAAAAAACCTCTCTGCAAGTTGCAAAGAGGTTTTTTAATTTCCTTTTGTGCAACTTATATTTCCCATTTGAATGAAATCAAAACGAGAAGGATTTAGCACCTTTTTCCGAAATATCGGAACGGTTGCTAAGGTTTCGCAGGGCCTTTTCCCTCCACCTTTCTTTATAAGTTTGTCTCCTTTAAAGAGAGACTATATAATGTTTCTAAAGTATTCTAATACATTGGGCATTTCAAAACTAGACCCAGAAAGAATTTGACTTGTTTCGTTGTTTTCTGCTGAGCTAATATCTCCGTTCGCAACACTTATTTTTTCAGTTTTTAATTCCTTAACCGAGTACTTACTGTCTGCCATTTTTTCTACCATCGAAACAATGTCATTTATCTCGGTGGTTTTGTTGTCGTAGCTAAATGTTGCGGTATTGTTTTCAAAATCAACTGTACATTCTTTAACACCCGCAGTTCGTGCTATTTTATCTTCAATTCTCTTGGCACACATTTCTTCACAAGTCATTCCTTCTATCACAAAAGAAGATTGGGCATTAGCCAATATTTCTTGCTCTGTATTTTCAGAACTACAAGCGAATAAAAGTAGGCTTGCTGTTAGTATAATTAGTATGTTTTTCATCGGTAGTTAGATTACAGAGTAAAAATACAATTTTTTGTTCAATAATCAAGATTGAAAGGATAGATTTCTAAGGACCACTTATTTTACTTTCAAAAAGTTTTGAAACTATAAAAAATTAAATTACCTTAGTGTAAAACAAGTTAAGGTGGATTTACAAGAAGCAAAATATAAATTTATTCAAGAATGGGGAGTTCTCGGAAGTTCGTGGGGAATCAACCGGGCAATGGCGCAGATTCACGCATTGTTAATGCTTGCTCCCGAGAGTAAAACCACTGATGAGGTGATGGAAGAATTGAAAATCTCGAGAGGAAACGCTAACATGAATATGCGAGCGCTGATTGATTGGGGGTTGGTTTTTAAGGAATACAAGCCTGGCGAACGAAAGGAATATTTTTATGCCGAAAAAGATTTGTGGAATGTGATGAAGCAAATTGCCAAAGAAAGAAGAAAACGAGAAATTGTTCCAATTAGAGATGTGCTGGCAGAAGTATCTGAGGCAGAATTGGGCAATACGGCAGAAGGAAAAGAATTTAAAAAAGTGACCAAAGACATAGATGCAATCATCAGTAAGTTTGACGGATTTATAGACATTGCTGCAAAATCGGATCAAAACTGGTTTCTTAAAGTATTGAGTAAACTGATTAAATAATCTCCAACGAGATGATAGAAATCCAAAAACCCATTGTTCTATTTGATGGAGAATGTAAGTTCTGCAATTTTTGGATTGCTCTCATTCAACGACAAAAGGCCCAACATAAATTTCGATATTTTTCATTGCAATCTCCTCAAGGAAAGGAATTTAAAAAGAAATACGAGGTAAGTGAATCAACAGATTCTATAATTGTGATTGCAAATCAAAAAGCATTTGACAAATCAAGTGCAGCTTTCAAAATAGCTCGAAATTTAGGTGGTTTTTGGAATTTAACTCTTGTTTTTTGGATAATACCCAAACCAACAAGAGATTGGATGTACGATATTATCGCAAACAATCGCCATAGATTTTTTAAAAACAGAGAGTCTTGTGAGATTCATAATTAGGCTTGTATTTTTTTGATTTATAATCAAAGAAAAACCTACTTTTGCCTCATGGATTTTGAATTTGAAAAAAAGTGGCGTGATTTACTTCAGGATGTATCCAAAAAGATGGATGAGCCTCTGGATATGCAATCTCTTATTTTTATGATTGGAGTTCAAGAATTAAATCAAGGATTTGTGAAACTGTCCAAAGACCAAAAATTGGATGTGATGCACATTGCAATTTGCACCTTGATGGAACCATACGGTTTTTATGAGTACACAGGTCATGATGATGATGGATGGCCTCACTTCAAGTTGGTGAAAGAATTGCCGGTATTAAAACCAGATGAACAAGAAACTTTCATGAAAAAAGCAATTATCGAGTATTTTCAAGAAGAAAAATAAGTTCAAAAAAAAAATCCTTCCTGAAGTTTCAGAAAGGATTCTCTTTAAATATTTTATCGGTGAATTAAGGACAAGTTTGACAAACTATCGTTTGTTCGTTCTCTTTTTCTTCTTCAATCTTTATTACACCCGTTGCATCAGGTGAAGTAGAACCAGATTGAGTAACCTCTACATCCAACACAGCAAAACCAGCTTGACCCAATTTGTAATCTTCTGTGTAGTTGAATTTTACTTTTCCGCTGCTGTTTGTTACATCAACACGATCCATGTCTTCATTAAGAGAACCGTTTGCGCAAGTTGAGGTTGGGCAATATACTCTTACCGAAATTCCAGCCACTGGCTCTTGAGCCGAGTTTACAACTATAACTGTTGCGGTAGTGTCCAATTCCTTTCTACAACTGTAAAAAGAAATCGCTACAAGAGTAACCAAAAGGATAGATAATATTTGTTTCATGTTTGGTGTTTTTTACTGCTATTGAAAGAATGTAACTCTAATTTTAGTAGTTTTATACTTTCAAAAATAAGAATAAATATGAGATTTCTTCGAAAAATCGCTTTGTTTTGTGTTGTTGTTACGTTGATCCAGTGTGCTGGGTTACGAAAAACACCAAAAATTGCTCTTGAACCTCTAGTAAAAATAACCACCCCAATGGGCGAAATGTTCGTTGAATTGTCGGATAAAACTCCTTTGCACAAGGCTAATTTTATAAAATTGGTGAATGCTGGATTTTATGATAGTTTACTCTTTCACAGAGTCATCAATAATTTTATGATTCAGGGAGGTGATCCAGATTCTAAATTTGCCAAGAGTGGCGCTCAATTAGGAAATGGAGGCCCGGGATATAGAATTCCTGCTGAGTTTGATTCTACTTTGTTCCACAAGAAAGGAGCTTTGGCAACAGCCAGATTAGGAGATGCGCAGAACCCTAAAAAAGAATCGTCTGGTTCGCAGTTTTATTTGGCGCAAGGAAGAGTGTACACGATAGAACAACTAAAAAGAATAGAAGAGAGCAAAAGAAAAACTACTCCATCCATGAACATGGAAGAAATCCCTGATTTCAAGTTTACAGAGGAACAAATAGAAGCCTATACAACGGTTGGCGGAGTACCATTTTTGGATGCTGGTTACACCGTATTTGGGCAAGTGGTAAAAGGAATAGAAGTGATAGATAAAATTGCAGCGGTGAAAGTAAATAAAGCCAATGGAAACAGACCTGAGGATGATGTAAGAATGAAGATTGAGATGATTTACTTGAGCAAAGAAGATAAAGCAACGTTACTGAATAAAGAGGAAAAATAGATGAAAGATAGAATAGAACAATTGTTAGCCGAGGTAGAAATATTTAAGGCAGAAAAACTAGAGGAAGTAGAGCAACTGAGAATTAAAATTCTGGGTAAAAAAGGAGAGCTGAATGATTTGTTTGCTTCGTTTAAAGAAGTAGCAAACGAGCAAAAAAAAGAAGTAGGTCAATTGCTGAATCAATTGAAGGTAAAGACCCAAGATAAAATTGTGGAGTTATCCTCAAGTTTTGCTCAAAAGGAAGATACGAGCGATAACTTTTTGGATTTGTCCTTGCCAATTTCTGAGGATAATTTAGGGTCACGTCATCCGCTTTCTATTGTCAAAAATGAAATAATCGATATATTTTCGAGAGTAGGATATTCCATTTCGGAGGGACCAGAAATTGAAGACGATTGGCATAATTTTTCTGCGCTTAATTTCCCAAAAGAACACCCAGCAAGAGACATGCAAGATACCTTTTTTATTGATAAAGAAAATGCTTTGCGAACTCATACCTCAAGTGTGCAAGTGCGTGTGATGGAAAACTCAACACCCCCAATCCGCACAATTTCGCCAGGAAGAGTGTTCAGGAACGAAGCAATTTCAGCTCGTGCTCACTGTATATTTCACCAGGTTGAGGGCTTGTACATTGATAAAAATGTATCGTTTGCAGATTTGAAACAAACGCTACTTTATTTTGCCAAAGAGATGTTTGGTGAGAAAACAGAAATAAGGCTAAGACCTTCTTATTTTCCATTTACCGAGCCAAGTGCTGAGGTAGATGTAAGTTGTAATATTTGTTCGGGAAAAGGGTGTAACGTGTGCAAACATACTGGGTTTTTAGAAATACTAGGATGCGGAATGGTAGATCCAAATGTATTGGAGAATTGCGGAATAGATTCCAAAGTATATTCAGGTTTTGCGTTTGGAATGGGTGTAGAGCGAATTGCAATGCTCAAGTATCAAATCAATGATTTACGAATGTTTTTTGAGAACGATGTGCGATTTTTAGACCAATTCAAATCTACCATTTAACATGATAAAGAATCTTTATTATTTACCCATTTTAATCCTGATTCTATCTATTTCTTCGTGCTCCATTTATGAAGAAGTGGAAATGCTTGGAGTAGAAGGATATAGTTTTCAAAAAATGGAGGACAATCAATCTCAGGCTTCGATTGTGTTCAAAATAAACAACCCTAATTTTTATTCTATCAAACTAAAAAAATCTTCATTTGAGGTGTTTTTGGATGATAAAAAATTGGGAGATGCTGTAATGGCAGATGAAGTTGTGATTCTTAAAAAAACAGAAGGAGATTACACATTAAATTTACTGCTGAACGACAAAGATTTGCGGAATGCAGCGATGCCTCTTTTGGCAAAAGCATTGTTCAAGAAGAACATAAAACTCACTGTAAAGGGAAAAGCAAAATGTAAGGTTTTTGGTGTTTTAGGAAAGAAAATGGATATTAATGAATCAAAAACGCTTAATTTAAGTGAATTGTTGAATAAAATTGAACTCTAAACTATCGTCATGAAAAATATTTTTGAAAAAGCAGTTACAGATGAGGTAATTCAGCGCATCGAAAACTTGACTACAGACACTCAGCCTAATTGGGGAAAGATGAATGTAGGTCAGATGTTGGCTCATTGTAGCGTAACCTATGATTATATTTACGACCCTCAGCATCAGGCCACGAAAGCAAAGGGGCTGAAAAAATTTCTTCTTAAAACATTAATAAAAAAAGGAGTTTGTGGAGAGAAACCTTATCCAAAAAATGGAAGAACGGCTCCCCAATTTTTGATAACTGATGAGAAAGACTTTGAGAAAGAAAAATCAAAGTTGATTGGTTACATCAAACAAACACAGGCAGAGGGCGCAGATTCATTTGAAGGAAAAGAATCTCATTCTTTTGGGGTGCTCACAAAGGTGGAGTGGAACAATATGTTCTACAAGCACCTGGATCATCATTTAACACAGTTTGGGGTTTAAATAGATTGGATTAACTAAAAAAGGAGAAGCATTTGCTTCTCCTTTTTTATACTATCAATACTTTATACAAACATTCTTAGGCTCGGTAAAGAATTCCAAAGCTCTAAATCCTCCTTCGCGGCCAAGTCCAGAACTTTTTACACCTCCAAAAGGTGTTCTTAAATCACGAACAAGCCAGCAATTTACCCATACAATACCAGATTCTAATTCTTGTGAAATTCGTTGAGCTCGAGTCAGGTTTTCTGTCCAAACTGTGGCAGCTAAGCCGTATTGTGTAGAGTTCGCATATTCCAATACTTCTTCGTCTGTTTCAAATGGAGTTAAGGTGACTACAGGTCCAAAAATCTCTTCTTGATTTGTTCTGCAATTAAAATCTAAACCTTCAATCACGGTTGGCTCCATGTAGTATCCATTTTCGCTACCTTCTATTGTCAGTTTGTTTCCGCCAAATAGTATTTTTCCACCTTCTTCTTTTGCAAGTTGTACATAGCCCAGTACTTTTTCTAGGTGTTCTTTAGAAACCATCGCTCCCATTTTAGAGGATTTATCGAAGGGATCACCTACTTTGTGAGTTTTAAGTTTTTCGATAAATGCAGTTTTGAATTTTTCATAAATCGGCTTTTCGATAAAAATTCGAGATCCACACAAACAAATTTGCCCTTGATTAGCAAAAGAGGAATGCAAAGTTGTGTTCAACATTGCTTCAAAATCGCAATCAGCAAATATGATGTTGGGGTTTTTACCACCCAATTCTAAGGATGTTTTTTTAAATGTTTCTGCTGCCTTTCGTCCAATAATTTTCCCAGTTGCAGTTCCTCCTGTAAATGAAATTGCCTTTACTTTTGGGTGGGAAACTATTGCATCGCCAGCGTGAGCTCCCAATCCATGTACGATATTCATCACACCTTTTGGTACTCCTGCTTCTATGCACAATTTTGAAAATAAATAGGCTGTCATTGGAGTTACTTCCGAGGGTTTAGCAACCACACAATTCCCTGAGGCCATTGCCGGAGCAATTTTCCAGGTAAAGAGGTACAAAGGTAAATTCCATGGCGAAATACAACCAACGACACCCAGCGGATGATTGAGAGTATAATTTGTAAATCCTTCTTCCATGTGATGAGATTGCGAAGCATTATGCAAAATTGCCGTAGCAAAAAATCGAATGTTTGCACTTGCTCTTGGTATATCTACTCGCATCGCTAGCGAAAGTGGTTTTCCGTTATCCATTGCTTCGGCTCGAGCAAGTTCTTCTAGATTTTCGTCAATCAAATCCGCCAATCGAACCATTATTTTGGAACGTTCGTTTTTTGGCATTTTACTCCAAGCAGGAAAAGCTTCTTGTCCGGCTTTCACGGCTAATTCTACATCATTCGTCTGTGAATTAGGTATTTGACTATACACTTCTCCTTTGGATGGATTGTAATTGTCAATGTAATTTCCTTCAAGTGGAGCAATCAATTCTCCGTTTATGTAGTTTTGGATTTTTAGCATGTTTCAAATATAGTGAGGAGTGATGAATTAGGAGTGATGAGTCTATTTTTTCTTCAAGCTATTCTTAGTTGTGATGATTGCACTTTTTATCATTTTCAAAATAGAATTAGCATCATCCAATAAGGATTCAGTCATTTCTTGTGTTAAATAATCTGTTTCAATTAATAATTCAATCCAATAAATTGATTCATCACATTCCTTTTGGGCAATTGCTAATTTATGAATAAAGTCTTTTTTGCTTTCAGCATTTTGCCCTTCACGAACTAAAGCTCCAACGGCAGTTCCGCTTCTAAGAAGTTGCTTACTCATCACAAATTCCTTTTTTTCCTCAACTAAAAATTTATAAAGATTAATTACTCTAACTGCAAATGCGTAACTCTGTGTTTTGATAGCTCCTTTTCTCATAACTCAACACTAATAATTCATTACTTTCTTTTATAAACAGGAACTGCCGAACAAGCCTCACCATACATCAAACTCTTCACAACTGGTTTAAGTAAATTTACGGCTTTGGTGTAGGCAGATTGGGAGATTGGAATTTCTCCACATCCTTTTATAATTACTCGTTGATCAGCAAAATCGGCTGGGTTTAAGTTTTTTTCTAATGAATTTGTAAAAATCACTGTTTCCAATGTCTCTAAATCTCCGCTTACAACTTCTTTGGCAAAAGGAGCAAGTGCATTGGTCAAAACCATAAACGCCCAAGGCGGAATTATTGCATCTGCTGAGTTTACAAGAGCCACATATTTGTCTTGATAAATCGACCAATCATTTTCTTTTACAAATTGTCTGAAGTCTTTTTCTTTCAGCACAAATTCTTGCCACAAGTTTTGTTTGATGTCATAAACTACTCGTTCGCCTTTTGGATAATAATCGGCTAAATCTAAATTGACTAACCCACTATTGGCTACTTTATTTATGATTTCTTTTTCCATTTAATTGGATGAGTTTATTCTGTTGAAAGTAAAATTTGAAATATTCTCTGTGAGATTCCGGCTCGGAGGCCGGAATGACAAATAAAAAGGGGTTAAAGTGTCTTCAAAAAACCTACTTCTTCGGTTGTTAAGTGTCTCCATTGTCCTCTTGGCAATCCTTTTTTATCAAGGGTTGCAAATCGAATTCTATCTAGTTTTTTTACTTTGTAATCAAAGTGTTCAAAAATCCTCCTCACAATTCTGTTTCGTCCAGAATGCAAGGTAATAACCGCTCCACTTTTGTTGGTTCCGTTATCAGCGTATTCAATATCGTCTACTTTTGCAAATCCATCTTCCAATTCTACTCCTTCAAGCATCATTTTCATATGACCACTTTGTATAGTTTGATCTACTTCTATCTGGTAAGTTTTTCCAATTTCGTTACGAGGGTGAGTAAGCTTTTCTGCCAACATTCCATCGTTTGTAAACAAAAGTAATCCGAGTGTATTTCTATCCAATCTTCCTACAGGATAAATTCTTTCAATACAAGCATTGCTCACCAATTCCAGAACCGTTTTACGGTTTTGTGGATCTTTGGATGTGGTGATGAAATCTTTGGGTTTGTTCAAAAGCACATATTGGTATTTTTCAACTCTTATTTTTTCTCCGCCATAATGCACAACGTCTTGTTGAGGATCAATACGAATACCCAATTGTGTTACAATCTTATTGTTTACTTCAATTACTCCAGTTTCGATCAAAGTATCGGCTTCTCTTCTCGAACAAATTCCTGCTTGAGCCAAAAATCGATTTAACCTTATTTTTCCATCCATGGATCTTTTGGCTGCTGTATTTCCGCTTCTCGTCTTTGATTTTTCTGATGAAAACGGTTTGCTTTCTCCTCTTTTTGCACCAGGTTTTCCTGAACTTTTGTAGTAACTTCCAGAAGTTTTAAATCCGCTCCTCTTCGATCTGTCTTCCGAAACATTTTTGTTTCTTCCTTTGGGATTGTTTGTTGTTCTCTTTTTCATGGTGTAAAGGTAATTCATTTAAGTGAATTATAAATCTATTCGCTACTCACAAAATAATGCAGTCATTAAACACTTGTTACTATTATAAAAGAGCTCACCTAAAAACACTCAGTCACCTTGAACTTGATTCTGGGTTCGTCAATTGAGTGCAATAATGCCGATAAATGGATTGAGTATCGATTAAGGAATGACTATTTTTTTAGGTTTATGGGTTTTTAGAATGATTTTTCAAAACTTGAAACACCTCTTTTAATCTCAATTATTTGTAACTTCGTACAACAAAATTAAACCCAAAAATATGAGCCAAGAAGTAAGAAATTTAGAACCAAAACAACTGTGGAATAAGTTTGCAGATTTGAATGCTGTGCCACGTCCTTCCAAAAAAGAAGAGAGAGTGATCCAGTTTATGGTAGATTTTGGTAAGAATTTAGGTTTGGAAGTGGTGATTGACCCTGTTCAGAATGTAATCATAAAAAAGCCTGCAACTGCTGGAATGGAAAACAGAAAAACAATTGTGATGCAATCGCACTTGGACATGGTTCACCAAAAAAACAACGATACAATTTTTGATTTTGATAAAGAAGGAATCAAAATGAAAATAGAAGGAGATTGGGTAAAAGCGGAAGGAACAACACTTGGTGCCGACAACGGATTGGGAGTTGCAACAATTATGGCAATTTTGGAGTCTACAGATATTCCTCACCCAGCTATTGAAGCATTGTTTACGATTGATGAAGAAACTGGTATGACAGGAGCTTTGGGATTACAAGCAGGTTATTTAACGGGAGAAATACTGTTGAATCTTGATACCGAGGATGACGATGAGTTTAGTATTGGATGCGCAGGTGGAGTTGATTTAACTGCAACTAGATCTTATACAAAGGAAGAAGCAAACGGAACGGCATTAAAAATTTCTGTAAAGGGATTGCAGGGAGGTCACTCTGGGATGCAAATTCACGAAGGATTGGGGAATGCGAATAAATTAATGAATAGAATTTTTCTGGCAACGAATGATTACATGAGAATTTCTTCTGTAATGGGAGGTGGTTTGAGAAATGCTATTCCAAGGGAGAGTAATTCGATTGTGGTAACAGAAGACATTGAGCAGTTTAACAAAGCGTTTGAGGTTATCAAAAATGAAATTGTAGAAGAATTCAAAACGATAGAGAAAGACATCGTGATATCTGTGAGTCAGTCAGAAGATGTAAGTGATGTGATGGGAAAAGAAGACCAAATTGCTTTTATTAGAGCGATTTACTCGGCACACAACGGTGTTTTTAGAATGAGCCCAGACATTGAAGATTTGGTGGAAACATCGAACAACGTGGCAAGAGTGGAAGTAAAAGAGGGGGAAATTGAGGTGCTTTGCTTAACTCGTTCGTCAGTAGAATCGGGTAAGTGGAATATGGCGAATAACCTAACTGCAACCTTCGAATTGGCTGGATTCACTGTTTCTACTGGAGGTTCATACCCAGGGTGGAAACCAAACAGAGATTCAGAAATTTTAACGGTATTGGAGAAAAAGTATGAATTATTATTCAACGAGAAGCCAAAAGTAATGGCTTGTCATGCAGGATTAGAATGTGGTATATTGGGAACGAATTACCCAGAAATGGATATGATTTCGTTTGGTCCAACTATCAAGGGAGCTCACTCACCAGATGAAAGAGCGAGTATAAAATCTGCTCAAAAGTATTGGAAATTTACTCTTGAGGTTTTGAAAGATATTCCTTTGAAAGCATAACCAATAGCAGGAAATTAAAAAAGCCGCATTGAGAAATCAAAGCGGCTTTTTTGTTGTAAAAATTTACGTGCATTAGAATTTTAAAAATAGAATAAATAGCCAATATACAAGTAAAGAAATAGACCTATCACATCATTAGTGGTGGTAATAAATGGTCCAGTTGCCAAAGCAGGGTCAATTTTTCTTTTGTGTAGTAAAAGTGGAATTAAAGTTCCAAAAATACCTGCGAAAATAATCACGGCCATAAGTGATATACTTACTGTTAGCCCTAGAGTTAGATCTTTTTTTACTGCGAATACAAACCCAAGAATGAGGAGAGAACAAACAATACCATTGAGTAGAGCTACTCTAAATTCTTTGAATAACTTCCCTGCCATTCCACTTAAATCTATATTGTTACTAGCGATTCCTTGAACCACAATTGCCGAGGACTGAACCCCTACATTTCCTGCCATTGCTGCAATAAGAGGGATAAACATGGCCATTTGCGGGAAATCGCCTAGTTGTTTCTCAAACAAACCAATAACTTCAGCACCTAAAATACCTCCTACTAACCCAACTATTAACCATGGCAAACGGGCTCTGGTAAGCGCCAAAACGCTATCGCTGGACTCTACATTTTCGGAAATACCACTTGCCATTTGGTAATCTTTGTCCGCCTCTTCTTGAATAAAATCTACCACATCATCAATCGTAATTCTTCCAATCAAAATCCTGTCTGGATTTAAAACAGGTAAGGCAACAAAATCATATTTTTTCATCAAGGAAGCTACTTCCTCTGTGCTTTCATCCGAATTTACGTAACGCACATTTTCTATGTAAATGTCTTTTACTAAAGTTCCTTTTTTTGCAAAGAGTAGGCTTTTCAAGGAGAGCATTCCTGTGAGTTTTTTTTCATTATCCACCACATAAACCGTGTAAATGTATTGAACATCTTCTGCCTGAATTCTCATTTCTTCGATGCATTGGTCGGTTGTCCAATTTTCGTTTACACAAATAAGTTCGGTTCCCATTATGGCACCAGCTGTATCTTCTTCGTATTGCATCAAAGATGTGATGTCAATAGCTTGTTGTGGATCCTCTATTTGCTGAATAACGGCTTCCTGCATTTCTTCCGACATTTCTGCCATAATATCGGCAGCATCATCAGAATCCATGTTGTCCATTTGCTCAGCGATTTCCTTGGCAGACAAGGCCTCCAGAAATTCTAACCGAACATCTTCATCCAATTCAACCAATACATCTGAAGCTACCTCATCTTCCAATAAACGGAAAATATATTTTGCTTCATCCATTGGGATTACATCAAGAATCTCTGCAATATCAGCTTCGTGCAATTCTGTCAACGCCTGAACAATAGCATCTTTGTTATCAATTGCTACAAGCTCCTGAATCTTCTCAATAAATTCTTTGGTTATTTTGAATTGCAAGTCCATCTGAGGGGTTTTAAGGAAGACAAATATAGGCTTTTTCAGCGTGAATTACTAATCTCAATTCCCCAGATTTTGCGCTTTTTTGCGATGTGTTTTATTGCTCTCTTGCCATCAGGTTTTTGGCAAATAATTGTATTGGAGTCAAGTTGAATCCTTCAATACTTTCCAAACTTTCGTTTGAGATTTGAAAGTACTCTTCAATCATTTTTTCTGTTTGCTCTTTCACAGCTAGCTTTGCAAATAATGCGGTTAATTTTTCTACTCTATTTTCGTCCTGAGAATTGATCAGTGTTTCAATGGCTTCCTTTTGGTCGGAGTTTGCTGAGTTTAGAGCAATCAAATAGGGGATAGCTTTCTTTTTGTTTAGCAAATCACCTCCTATGGTTTTCCCCATTTTTGTACTTTTTGGATACAAATCCAAATAATCGTCCTGAAGTTGAAAAGCCAAGCCAAGATTGATACCAAAATCGTATATTTTTTCTTGAACAGCCGCATCAGCTTTTCCTAAAATTGCACCGGCTTCAAAACAAAATCCAATAAGAACCGAAGTTTTGTTCTTTATCATTTGAAGATATTCTGGAATAGAAACTTCAGATCTTTCTTCAAAGTCCATATCATCTTGCTGGCCTTCGCACAGCCAAAGCGCCATTTTATTAAATGCTTTGTAAATAGCTGGTTGAAATTCAACAGGAACTTTTTCTAGGAGTTGGTATGCCTGAATCATCATGGTATCACCCGAAAGAATAGCGTTATTTACATTCCATTTTTCATGAACCGTTGGTTTTCCTCTTCGCAGCGAAGAGTTGTCCATGATGTCATCGTGCATTAAGGTAAAGTTGTGAAAAACCTCAACGGCAAGCGCCAAGGGCAAGGCTGCTTTTTTGTCTCCTCCAAAAAGTTCAACAGCATCCAACAAAATAATTGGCCTTATTCTTTTTCCTCCAATATTCAGTAAATAAGAAATTGGTTCGTACAATCCGTGGTGTTCAAACTGCTTTAAATAGTTGTTTAATTCTTTTTCAATGAGTGCTTTTCCTTCCATCTAGTTTTCCTCTTCTTCTTTTATTAATGCCATCAAAAAATCTCCATATCCGCTTTTTAGCAACGGAGTGGCGATTGTTCTTAGTTGCTCTTTATCAATAAAACCTCTTGCATAAGCAACAGCTTCAATACAACCAATTTTTAATCCTTGTCTTTCCTCAACTACCTGCACAAATTGACTCGCCTGAATCAAGGAGTGAAAAGTTCCTGTATCTAGCCAAGCTGTTCCTCTATCGAGAATGGAAACACTTAGTTTTCCTTGTTTAAGGTATTCGTTGTTTACATCTGTAATTTCGTATTCTCCTCTAGCACTTGGTTTTATATTCTTGGCAATTTCTACTACCGAATTGTCATAAAAATATAATCCCGGAACGGCATAATTTGATTTGGGCTTTGTTGGTTTTTCTTCAATAGAAATCGCATTCATATCCGAGTCAAATTCTACTACTCCGTATCTTTCTGGATCCGAAACATGATAAGCAAAAACAACTCCGCCATCTGGGTTTACTTGCTCTTGAAGATTTTTAGATAAATCTCCACCGTAAAAAATATTGTCTCCCAAAATAAGCGCAACACTATCGTCTCCAATAAATTCTTCACCTAGTACAAAAGCTTGAGCCAATCCATTTGGTACTTCTTGAACTTTATAAGAAAAGGAACAACCAATTTGACTTCCATCTCCAAGCAATTTCTCAAAATTTGGTAGGTCTTGTGGGGTAGAAATGATTAATATTTCTCTTATCCCAGAACTCATAAGAGTTGCCAATGGATAATAAATCATAGGCTTGTTGTAAACTGGCATTAATTGCTTGCTTACTGCTAATGTGAGCGGGTGAAGCCTAGTTCCCGAACCTCCTGCTAATATTATTCCTTTCATGGTGAATGGGTCGTTTTTGAAATGCTAAAATAAGCTTTCTTTCAAGGATGTACAAACTAATTCAGTAAATGCCGTGTGTTCATGATGTTACTATTATTTCAATCAGTAACATAAATACATTCTCAAAAATTTATTTCATTTATTTTCATATCTAATTTATAACTATTATATAATTGATTTACAATTTTTAAAAAAAAATATATAAATCAATTTTTTTTAAGGTTGTTTTTTTATGTGAATGATGTTGGCTAGTTTCGACACTGTTAACACTATCTAACTGTTCAATATTGAAACCTTTTTTAACCTAAAAATCAAAACATCATGAAAAAGAAAATAATACTTACCAGTTTGTTTTTAATTGGTGGTATGTTTTGTTTCGCTCAAAACGACCACGAAGCCATGCAAGTGTCTTACACTACTGTCAACACCGCTAGTTATAATATTAACGAATCCATCAAAGAAAACTTGAGCTTGTACAACAAAATAAAGTACATGCCTACCGTTACCGAAGACGAATTTTCTGAGATTATTTACTCGGACGGTTCAGTCGAAAAGACAATTCTTCATTCATTTCCTATTGGGTTACCAGAAGAATGGTTGGTTAAACCCACTAAAACTGAAATCACAAAGGACAGTGCTTTTGTCTATGTGGGAGATGTTATTTATTCTAGGTTTGCTTTGCAACCTCAAGAGTTAGTCCCTGCTGAAGAAGCTGCTTCTTATTATTTAGCTACTCCGCTTTGGAAACTGCCTATCTCTGACGAAGAAGTATTTGCCCTAGAAGGAGAAGGGGCACAGATAAAAACCAATACGGAATTAAGCTTAGAATATAAGATTGACGAAACTACCTACTATTATAATGCAGAGCTCATGATAGAAGAAGTGACAGTAAATGACGGTTTGCAAGACATCGAAAAATCAACTATTGCTTATCAAAGAGATGCATCAGGACATTTATTGATGGATTACGAAGTGCACAGGAGCTTATCTTACGACTCTAGTATCAACGATTACGTGGAAACCGTGAACTCCGTTAATTATGAAAATATTGTGCGAACTTTTATTGACCCAGCTTTAGAACCAGAAGTTGAATATCCTGGAGAGGAAATTAACTCCTGTATATCTGCCAGTCAATTGGGTGGTTCGCAAGAAATACAACTCACTTTTGAAGAAAGCTGTCCAGAATCAGATTTTATAATAAGAGTAAGAGACATGCAAGGAAATATTAAAATGGAAAACATTCAAGTTTCGAAAGCCAATCCATTATTCTTTGCCGAGAATTTACAATTTGGGATTCACATAATAGAAGTAATAAACCAAACAGTTCCTGCTTGTACTTTTATGTACATTCCTTAAAATCGACATTAATTTTTTATTTATTATATTAAGCTACACATTATGAAAACTATAAAACTCATATTAATTGCGCTGCTAATAGCAGTAACCAGTTCGGGACTTTCACAAATAGACCCCGAAGTAAAAGAACTTAATAAGCCATTTGAATCACAATCAGTATCAACCATAATAAAACCAAAACTCGACTCTGTTGTTCATGATTGGACTAATGGATTGAGGGATGATACAGCTTTGTATTTTTCTTCAGGCACAAACCGTGCAGGATTTAAAGACTCTATTAGACCAATTTATTTTATTCATGGATTAGGTGGTAATGAAACTTCTTGGAATAGAACATATAATGCTCATGTGCGAGAGTTTAGATATGCACCCTACAAATTGGATTATTATGGAAATCAAAGTAGTTTTTCAAATGCTACTTTCGAAGCATATACAGAAATGGGAGTTAAGCTTAGCTCATATAAACTTGGTTACCCATCTGGTTTTGATACTGTATCAAGACCTTATGCAATAGCACATAGTTTGGGTGGGTTAATAGCAAGAGATATGGACATGAAACATGACTCTAGTAATCTTTATGATCCTCTGATAAGAGCTGGAGAGAGACATTTTTATGGTCTCGTTACATTCGGGTCCCCTCATGCAGGTGCAGAAATCGTTGGAAATCAGCAAGAATTAGCTCATTTAGGAGGAGATTTAGCAGGGAAAATTTTAGCAGTAAGTTTAGATACTGTAATAGATAAATTAATTACAGGATTACCATGGGTAGCACAAACTTTTATTGGAACAGGAGCTTTAAGTACAGCTCCAAGTAAAATTGGCAATTATTTTGCCGACTCTCTAGCAGCTAAAATTTTAACCCAATTTACTAAAGACCAAACAGATCCTATTGGTAAACAATTTACCCCTACCTCAACTTATCTAACCGATACGTTAAACCAATACATTAACCCAAAACTTGCTAAAGCGCTTTTTTGGGGACAGGAGGAAGACCCTATTTTATGGAGAATGGCTTATTACTTAGTAAACGGCCCTAATACTTTTTCTACTTTCGGTGCAAATGAGGATAGCAAATTGGCAAATGCGATGGAAAAAATGCGAATAGACGCAAAAGCATGGTCCTATGTTTACAAAGGACATGCAGACTGGCATTTATCTAGAGCAAAAAGATTCTACGCTTTTTGGAGGGGAATAGGTAAATCGAATAGTGATATGGCGCGCTATGGAGTTACAAAATTAATTTCAAGAGACTTTATGGCATTACACCAGGAGCTAAATAAGGTAAATCTAAAGTACAAAGCAATAATTGGAGCAGTTAATGATAGTAATTTATACCTCATTGATACTGTAAGCTATCGTTGCATAAAAAAACAAACCGTTACCTTTCATAATAATGGTAATCTTACTACAACCGTACCTAGAGTAAGCACATTCAATTCAACAGGGAATTGCCCCAACGATACAAGCTGGACACAAACCTATACATCAACAATCTATACACAGTATGATGTTACATATGAATTAGAAGTTACTACTAAGAAAACTCTAATAGAAACCCCTAGTGATGCAACAGTATTGGCTTCATCAGCAAAAGCTTTTCCAGGTTGTATTGATGATTATAAAAATTTCATGGGACCTGTTCCATTGCCAGGGGGTGGAATGTCTCGAGGAAAAGTAAATCATCTACAAATGCGAAATTGTATTGAAACAGACGATGCACTCAGAAAAATCTATAATGGCGATGATGTTACGATGCCTGAATTCTTTAGATTACATAAATGGTAATAAATAAAAATATGATACAAATGACAAGTATATTAATGAGCATTTTACTCTTTTTGCAACTCGGGATGAGTTGCAAAAAAGAGCCTTCTATAGCGCCTTGCGAGAACTCTGAAAATCCATCAGTAAAAGTGAATAAAAACTTTGACTTAATATGGGATGTAAAGGTGAATGAAGTTTTCAGTTGCAGAGCTACAATTGTAACACCCAATGAGGTGATTTACTGGACATGGAAAGGAGCGGGACACAATGATTATATGGTGGCTTTTAATAAATCTACTGGAGATACCTTATGGCACAGAGATGCCACTGGAGGCACAAATAATCATAGATTAATAGGTAATTATATTTATTCAGATATTGATGAGAGATTAGTGTGCATCGATCCTTCAACAGGAAATGAAGTTTGGAGATTTAGCCCTGCATATTTATCTGATTATGTGTATGCCGATGGAAGTATTTATGCTTTTTTTGATCAAGGCAACTCAGCAGATAGTACTGCTTTGTATAAGATAAATCCACTTAGTGGCTCTGCAATGCACCTTTATTCCGTCTATACCTCTGATAGAGCAGGATACAGTCAATCTCCCAGAGGAATAGCCTATTGGAAGCATCCAAATGGAAATGAAATTATTTTTGCCCAAAGTACTGGTGTGAATGTAAGCGTTGGAAGGTGCGATTATTTTGTAATTGATATTACTGGAGATAGTATGTACTGGGACTTGGGTAACTACTTTAATACTTCTGCAAGAGGGTTTACTCCTTTATTGGAAGGAAACAACATTTATATTAGTGGTGGTTTTGCAGGAGTAGCTTCTCTTAACCTAGTAACAAAGTCAACTAATTGGAAAGTGTCTGAACCAACAGCAAGCCAAACTGGAGGAAAATATGCTGTGATAGCAGATGGTAAATTATTTAAAGAAGTAGGTAACTTTGGCCACTTTAACGTGTTGAATTTATTAAATGGCAACCAACTTAAAACCTATTCAGGAATAGGGACTAATTTCAGAGGTAGTCCATTACGATTTTTCAATAATAAAGTATATTTTACTACCACTGATGTATTGGGAATAGTAGAAACATCTACCGGCAATATGATTCAAAACTTACATTTCTCTGAGTATGTTGGTGAAACTGCTGGAGGTCCTCAAAGTGGAATGGATGTGGATCCTTCAAATGGCTATATATACACTACAAGAGGTTACAGCTTTGTTTGCATCAAAGAAAAATAAATGAGAATATTGGTTTACATTGTATTTGCTATTTTACTCTTTTTGCAATTCGGGATGAGTTGCAAAAAAGAGCCTACACTAGAACCCGATTGTACTTCGGGTTCTACTAAAACTGACTTCAATGAAGACTTTGAGCTAGTATGGAATAAAAGAAGTTCAACGGGTTTTACTTGTTACTCTACAGTGGTAACTCCCTCTAACGTTATTTACTTTCTTGATCCTGCAGGGTTCGGAAACAGCGAAACTATTATAGCATTAGATAAAGTTACCGGTGATACTTTATGGGCTAAGTATAATCAAGGGAGTAACAGAAAGCAACTATTAATAGGCAATAAATTGTATTTCGATGGACAGGGTGATTTGAGATGCATTGATGTGACTAGTGGAAATATTTTATGGTCTATAAATGGAAACAGCAACAAAACACTAAACGATTTTATTTATGCAAATAACAAAATATATGCTTTTTTCGATTTGGGAGGAGGAATAGTGGGAGATAGCACAAAATTATACACGATAAATCCTGTAAACGGTAGCTCTATTGAAAAATTCACATTGTATGGAAGTGGTAGAAATGGTTTTAATCAAGCTCCAAAAGGAATGGTGTACTATCAGCATCCTAATGGAAATGAGATAATATTTACGCAAAGTATCGGCTATAAACCTAGTATTACAACTGAAAGAGGAGAATATTTTGCTATTGACATCACAAACGACAGCATGTATTGGGATTTAGGAAGTTATTTTAACTATGGTGCAATTGGGTCCTCTCCAATAATTGAAAGTAATATAGTTTTTATACACGGAGGCTTTATTGGCTCGTCATCTTTAAACCTTCAAAACAAAACAATTAATTGGCGAACTCAAGTTTCTGCTTCTAAAAGAACTGGAAAAGGAATAATGCTTATACTTAATGGAAAGTTATTGCAATCGCTAGGTAATAACTACAACCTCAACATCATCAATACAAGTGATGGATCTTTACATAAAAATTATAATAACACGATGGGGTTTGATAATTGGTCTCCAAATATGAAAAAATACAACAACCATATTTACCTAACCTCTACAGCTGGGCTGTATAAATTAGATGGGAATGGAGAGATTGTAAAACAAATACTCACTCGTGAATTACTTGCTGAAGGCGTGGGAGGTTCTTATCAATATATGGATATCGACCCTATTAATGGTTATATTTATTGTACTGCTGGGAATAATATTATATGCATTAAAGAAAAATAAATATGAAAATATCAATCAACATAATATTCCTTTTTTTTGGTTTTTTTGGTTTTGCCCAGAGTAATAATAGTATTGGTATTGAGGCTGGTCTCTACAAAAATAATAATAGGCTCTATGGTTCTGGTAGTCCAGAAAAATTCTTTCCTATAAATGGAAATACAGCTTATTTCTCAGTCCCATTTGAGCATCATTGGACAAGTAAAAATAGTATAATCCTAAAACCCAGTATACTTTCAAATAACGATTTATTTTGGGTACAAAGAATGAGTGATGGTTCAGACTATAGAGTTAAATCAAAACTAAATTATCTCAGATTCTCCGCCTCATTTTCTAGAAAACTTGGAAATCCAGATAGGTTTTATGGGCTTATTAAAATTGGAGTAGGTGTGGGGACATTTATTAAAGGAACTTATGACTTAAATGAATATGACATCATTAATAATTCATTTGTTTCAAAAAACACAATAGATAGAAATAATAATAAATTGAGATTAGAAGAGTTTTTTTCTGAAGGAGCTATTGGTGGTGGAGTTAAGCTAAATAAAAAATTTGATATACAGCTCACCCTTAATTATTTAACAGGATTTGGTAATCTAAATACAAATAGTGAAGTACCTTTTGAATCACTGAAGGAATATTCTATGGTGAACCCTCATTCTTTCAGAAGTAACTTTTATGGAGTGAATGTATCAATAATTTTTAATTTTCATAATTTAAAATTATGAAAACAAACACAGTCCTAAACTCCACTTTAAATGAATTCTATTACGTTGATTTTATAAGAACTAATCTTTCCGTTCAATATTCACTCTACACATTCAAAGAAAAACTAACCTTACTTCCAAAAGTAGGTGTTTCATTGAGCCTGATAGCTAATGGTTATGAAGTATATCATATTGAAGCAACAGAAAAAGGAGAATTAAATCACCAAGATTCTACCTATACCATAAACAGAGAAAACACCCAATTAATTGTTGACCAAAAAAGTCCTTTTGAGTATACAAATACATTTAACATTGAGCTATTATCAGGAATTTCTGCTAGATATGAACTAAATACAACACATTCTTTGTTCTTTTCATTTGATTACTATCATGGATTATTCAATAAGCATTACCTAAACGATGGCTTTCAAAGCTATACAAACACTACAGACATCTTAAAATCTAGGGCTATTGGTTTTAAATTAGGTTACTTATATAGTCTGAATTTATAATAACGTAACGGGTAATTCAATTTTATGACCAGTCCATTCCAATTAATTCAAGAATTTAACAAAGAAGAAAAGCATCATTTTAAGCTTTTTGTCAAAAATTCAACGAGTAAAAAAGACACAAAACTTAATTCTTTTCTAACCCTAATTTACAATGGCTATACTTCAAAAGTTATTTGTGAAGAGCTATATGGTACTTATCCCAACATGGCATTTTATGCCCTAAGAAAAAGGCTTACCCATCTAGTTTTAGAATATTATGCAACTCATAGGGACAAAGAATTGGATGCAGAACAAAAAGACATTCAATTGCATTTTGAGGCTGGAAAAAAACTAGTGCTAAATAAAAAGTATAAGCTGGGTTTTGAATGCCTCAACAAGGCATTAAACAAGTCAGAGCACAATGATTTTACAGATTTAACAGAAAAAATAATCTTTGAGTTAATTCAATTCGCACATCTTAATTCTGACCTAGATCTTGAAAAGTTAATGCTGAAGCACAAATCTTTAAAAAAAATTGAATCAAAGCAGAACAGTATTGCGATAATCTACGCTCAGGTAAAACAAGAAATGAATACCTATTTTAAAAAAAGCAACTCTGCCGAAGTACTGCATAAAATCGAAGAATTATTTTCTTCTCAAAACATCTCAATTGATCGAGATTTGAATTACCGAGCATTGTATCAGCTAGCTCAACTTACTTTTGCGGCATCTACTTTTTCCAGAACATTTGTGGCGGACCTTTATAATTTTGAGAAAAGAATAGAGCGAATTGTGAATGCCAAACAGCCAAAAAATTCTGGGCAATGGACATTTAAGTTCAAGTTGTTTTATTTATTATCAACGGCTAATTACAGGGCAAAAAAATTCAAAAAAAGTAATGATTATTTGAATCGAATATTAAAACTATCCAGAACAAAAAGAGTAGCTCTATCGTATGAGTTTCACTTCAAGATAGTCGTGTTAAAATCATTAAATATTAATTATTTGGGCGAAAATAAGCAAGCTTTTGAGATCTTAAATGGACTACTCAAAACTTCTAAACTACCTAAATCGAATAAAAACTGGATGGATGGTTTTGGAGTGATGTCAATGATTTTATTTCATGGAAAAAAATATTCATACATTTTAAAACTTTATCACGATTTCAAAAAAACTGACAAACAATTCATAGAAATAAATGGGTTGGAATGGGTCTTAAGAAAAAACTTAATTTTAATTCTAACTCATTTTGAGCTAGGAAACATAGAGATCAGCGAAGGGTTAATTACTCGTTTTGAAGTTGATAATCAACGATTTTTATCAGAGAATCAAAGGGTTTTATTTTTTCTTATTTGTATCCAAAAGGTAGTTTCAAATCCTTTTCAGGCAAAAAACACCCACTTCCATCGATTTGTAGAATCTAAACTGGAGAAGAAACCCAGGTACGAAGAAGATATATTTGTATTGAGTTTTTTCGCTTGGCTCAAAGCCAAGATGTTAGGAGAAGATGTCTATGGATCAACAATAGAAATTGTTAAAAACTTAGAAAATCAAATTTAACTTTCTATTTCCACAAACTTATACCCAACTCCTTTCACTGTTTTGATGTAGTCGTCTCCTATTTTTTCGCGAAGTTTTCTGATGTGAACATCGATTGTTCTGTCTCCCACAACGATATCGTCTCCCCATACCGAGGCAAATATTTTTTCTCGTGTAAATACATTATTCGGCCTTGACATAAGTAGTGCCAACAATTCAAACTCTTTTTTTGGAAGAGATATTTCTACTCCCTTTTGAAGTACGATGTACTTTTCTCTGTCAATTTTCATCGAGGCAGTTTCTTCTACAAGTTCTGCTTCAATATTGCCTCTTCTTAAGAGCCCTTTTATTTTGCTAAAAAGTACTTTGGGCTTTATCGGTTTTGTGATGTAGTCATCTGCTCCAGCTTCATAACCAGCAATTTGGGAGTAATCTTCGCCTCTAGCTGTAAGGAATGTTATGATGGTATTGGATAGTAATTTATTCTTTCTTATTTCACCACAAGTTTCGATACCATCCATTTCTGGCATCATTACATCCATGATTATTAAATCCGGAAGAAATTCATTCGCTACTTCAATGGCTTTTTTCCCATTGAGTGCTGTCTGAACTAAATACCCTTCCTTGGTAAGGTTGTACTCCAATAAATCTAGAATATCCTCATCATCATCTACCAATAAAATCTTGCTTGACTTCATGTTTATTTAAAAATTGTTTAACAAATAAAAGGTTTTTTTTCTTAGTCCTGAAAGCGCTACGAAAAAAACTACATAAACATAATAGTGAGTTAACATTGGGTTAATATGAAACAAAGTCCTTTGCAGTAAATAAATAAAGACATGAAAAAAGTACTATTTATCACCTTTTTGGTTTTCGCCTCGGTAAGTTACTCACAATTTTCCATCGATGGAGTTGTGACAGGAAAAACTGACGACTTGGTAGAGCCAGTTCCATTTGCAAATGTATTAATTAAAGGAACAAGTAAAGGTGCCTCAACAGATTTTGATGGTAAATTTAGTTTGTCTGTTTCTAAAGGAACATACACACTTGTGGTTTCCTCAGTAGGTTTGGATAACAAAGAAGTGGTTGTGACCGTAACGGATCAGAATGTTCCTGTAGCCATAGAATTATCGTCTTCTTCTACCACGATAAAGACATTTACTGTAGTAGACAGAGCTGTGGGTGGCTCCATGGCAATGGATATTAATGAAACGAAGGGAGCTGCTGGAGTAGAAAGTGTAATTGGATCAGAAAAAATGGAAAAAACTGGGGCTTCAAGCGCAGATGATGCAGCAAAAAAAGTAGTTGGTTTGTCAGTTGTGGGTTCAGGAAATGTGTATGTAAGAGGAATGGGAGATAGATATAATTCGGCTTATTTGAATGGTTTGCCAATTGCATCACCAGATCCAGATAAAAAAGTAATTCCATTGGATTTATTCCCTACAAGTGTTATTAAATCGATGTCGATTAAAAAAGCATTTATGCCAAACTTAGAGGGCGATTTTGCAGGAGGAGCAATGGATATTTCTACGAAAGATTATCCTTCCGAAAAAGTGTTTAAAATCTCTTTAGGAACTGGATTTAATTCTCAATCCATTGGCAGACAAAGAATGACTTACAACGGAGGAAGGTTAGATTATTTGGGTTTTGATGATGGAACAAGATCAATTCCTGTGGCTATCGCAAATCAAGAAGCATACAGATCTACTGAAGGAGATGCTGAATTATTTGCTACTAACTTGAATCCGGTTTTTAAAACCACTTTACCCAATTCTAGTTTTGGTTTGTTTGCAGGGAATCAATATCAGCTAAAGAACGAAAAATCTAAGATAGGTTTCTTAGTGACGTTGAATCACTCGAATGACAACAGATACTCTTTTGGTAAATACCGAGTTATAAATACCCAAGAAGACATTCAAATTGATTACGATTTTGAGGATTATACAACAAGTACTTCCTCTTCGGCAATGGCAAGTGTAGGTTTCGATATCAATGAAAATCATTTGATTTCTTACAACTTCCTTTATGTAAATACTTCGGAAGATCAAACAAAAGAGGTGTACGGTTCGCACTGGGATTACGCAAGAAATGTATACGCCCGAAGGTTCACGTTTAAGCAAAACAACTTAATGAACAATCAGTTGAGTGGTTCACACTTTTTGATGAAAGACAATAAATTGAGAGTAAATTGGTCGGCTGCACTGAACAACGCAAATAGCACCGAGCCAGACAGAAGACAGTTGGTTTATTTTTATGACGATAAGGAAAATACAGACGATTACACGATAAATGCAACAGACAGAATTGAAAATCACAGGTTTTTCTCTTATTTGAATGAAAGACAATTGAGTGCTAAACTAGAAACGAAGTACATTTTTAAATACAACACTAAGAATGTAGAAGATGGAGCAAAATTAGCTCTAACAGCTGGGGGAATGATAAAAAGAAAGAATAGAGATTTTGATTTTACTCAATACGTATATGACTTAAACTTAACAAACAACTCGTTAGATGTGCTTAATCCTGATGGATACATCAACCCAACTTCGCATGAATCAGGTGAGTTTAGTATTCAAGAAGCACTAAACCCAGCGAGTGCCTATTTGGCAACTCAAAACATAAATGCTGTTTATGGATTTGTAGATTACAACATTACACCAAAATTTGAATTGATTGCAGGAGCTCGATTAGAATTAAGTGATCAAAAAATATCTTACCTAGACCAAACACAACCAGATTTTAAAAGAATAAATAGAATTGTATCGGCAGATGTGTTGCCAAGTTTGATTTTGAAGTACCAGCCAAATGATACAAATATCGTGAGATTCTCAGCGAGTAAAACAATTTCAAGACCAGGTTTCAAGGAAGTTGCACCATTTCAATACACAGAATTGTTTGCAGGAGCTACTACGGTTGGTAACCCTGAATTGGTAAACGGTGAGAACTATAATTTTGATTTGAGGTACGAAAGATACCCTAGATTAGGGGAATTTATGGCTGTAGGTGTTTTTTACAAACAATTAATAAATCCGATTGAAAAAACGATGGAGGTTGCAACGAACCAACTTCAATCTTTCCGTAATGCAGGCAATGCGACTGTGGCAGGATTAGAATTTGAGTATACCAAATCATTATCTTTCTTAGCAAAATCAGATACATCATTTTTGAAGTTTGTTTCTTTAGGGGTAAACGCAACTTATTTGTACTCGAAAGTAACATTTGATCCAGAAGCAAATTTGGCGCAAACCAACAGCGAAAGAGCACTTCAGGGAGCTTCTCCTTATTTGATTAATGTAGATTTAGCGTATTCAAGAACATTGAAAAAAGACTTAAAAGTAAATGCTAGTTTATCTTACAATGTATTCGGAAGAAGAATCTACAACGTAGGAATTTATGGACTTGGAGATGTGTATGAATTGCCAGTGAACTCATTAAATTTGGTTGCTGGAATTGAACTAAAGCATTTTAGTTTTGGAGTAAAAGTGAAGAACTTACTCAACCAAGATATCCGATTTGAGCAAGAAACTCCAAACGATCCAATCTTGATTAACTCCACAAGAAGAGGTGTATTTACTTCTCTATCTGTTGGGTATAAATTTTAAGCATAAACAGTATTAAAACTGGAAAGCACCTTAAACTTTTTGTTAAGGTGCTTTTTTCAACAAAAGTATTTAGGTTAAGTTATTATTATTAGAATTTTTAGGATTCTTAAAAATTACTTAACACAACAGAAAAATTCAGGTAAGATTAAAAGAAGTTATTTGTATCATATAAACAAAACAAGAAAAAACAAATGAAAACAAATTTCAAAACTTTCGGAATGATGATTTTGGCTGCAGGAATGGTAACTGCAACTAGCTGTAAAAAACCTGAAGGGTGCACAGATCCAAACGCAAAAAACTATGATGTTGATGCAGTGAAAGATGACGGTACTTGTATAGTGTCTGCTTTTAAAGTAGCTTCTACAACAATTTCAGGCGTAACGTACCAAAGAGTGACAGGAACTATTGATGAAAACTACACTTTTTCCAGCGATAAGAAATGGTTGTTAAGTGGAGGGATATTCGTAAAATCTGGAAATACCTTAACAATTCAAGCAGGAACAGAAATTTATGCTGCTGATGACGCTACAACTCCATTCTTGGCTATCCAAAGAGGAGCAAAAATCAATGCTGTAGGAACAGCTTCGGCTCCAATCGTGATGACAACAATTAAGACTGTTACAGGAACTCCATCTGCTGGAGATTGGGGTGGAATTATCATAAACGGAAAAGCCCAAATTAATAATGGATCTGAAGCAGAAGGTGAAGGAGGAACCGGGAAATATGGAGGAACTCAGGACAACGATAACTCAGGAACAATTAAGTATGTGAGAGTGGAATACGCAGGAAAACTTTTGGGAACAGACAATGAATTGAACGGGTTTTCTTTCAATGGAGTAGGAAGTGGAACGACTGTAGAGTACATCCAAGCGTACAGAGGTGCTGATGATGGAATTGAGTTTTTTGGAGGAACAGTTTCTGTAAAATATGCTGTATCTACAGGAAACGAAGATGATTCTTTCGACTGGACTTACGGATGGAGAGGAAACGGACAGTTTTGGGTTGTAAACCAAGAAGCTGGAGGTGGAGACAGAGGAATTGAAGCTGATAATAATGGTTCTGATAACACTTTGATGCCTTACTCAAACCCTACAATTGCTAATATTACATTGGTGGGTGTAGATGATGGAGATGCTTCAAACACAGGAATGAGATTGAGAGAAGGAACAAAAGGAAAAATTTACAACGCAATTGTAACAGGGTTTCCAAGTTCGGGAGTACGAGTTTCTGATGCTCAAACCACTACAAATATGACTGGTGGAGAGTTAGTTTTGAAAAACTCAAATGTATTCACAAACGGAACAAACTGGAGAGATTGTGCAGATTTTGAACCAACAAACGAAGCTACAAATTCAATTTCTACTGTTTCATTAAGCGGATTCATCGGAACTTCTTCAACTAATGCCTTAGACCCAACAACATTAGGTTCTTGGTTTACTGCTGGAACTTTTGTAGGTGCTGTGGAATCAAGCAACGACTGGACTTCAGGTTGGACTAAGTAAAACCAACTTTTATCAAACCTGAAAAGGGTAGCTAGAGTTTTTCTAGTTACCCTTTTTTTTGGTTAATTTTTTCTTCACGTAAATGTCAAAATGTCGGAGTATGTTCGATAAATTATTTTTGAAAAGGTACGTGGATTTTCATCCGTGCGGTAGAATGTTGAAAACAGCTCAGGACAGGCTCAAGTCTTTGGTGGAAAAGCCTGTTAAGTTCCGATTCTCAGAAAACCTTTGAAAATTCTAGCCTTTTTTGGTAATGAAAAAAAATGAACTAAGCTTGAATGATCAATTATTTTTGATTTAAATAGGGCAGCATATTACCCCAATTTCTTTTTAATCTCATTCAATTTCATGAGCGCCTCAACGGGTGTAAGCGTATTGATATCCACATTGGCAATGTCATCTCTGATGTCTTCCAAAATTGGATCATCCAGATTGAAAAAACTCAATTGCATTTCTTCGTCTTTTTTGCCAATATCTTTAAGCTTATCGGAAGTATCGTGTTTGCTGTCGCCACTTCTTGCTTCTAGCTTTTCAAGCATTTCTTCGGCTTTTCTTATCACAAAACCTGGCATTCCCGCCATTTTTGCTACATGAATTCCAAAACTGTGATTACTTCCTCCTTCCACAAGTTTTCTCATAAAAAGAATTTTTTTGTTAATCTCTTTCACCGAAACATTATAGTTCTTTATTCTTTGGAATTGCTTGTGCATTTCGTTCAACTCGTGATAGTGAGTTGCAAATAATGTTTTTGCTTTTTTCTGAGGATATTCATGAATGTATTCCGTGATACTCCAAGCTATCGAAATTCCATCGTAGGTACTAGTTCCTCTTCCAATTTCATCCAAGAGAATCAAGCTTCGTTCCGAAATGTTATTCAAAATACTTGCCGTTTCATTCATTTCTACCATAAAAGTAGATTCGCCAGATGAAATATTATCCGATGCTCCAACTCGTGTAAATATCTTGTCTACAAAGCCCATTTCTACGGACTCGGCAGGAACAAAACTTCCCATTTGAGCCATCAAAACAATCAATGCAGTTTGTCTTAGTATTGCAGATTTACCCGACATGTTAGGTCCGGTAATCATGATTATTTGTTGAGAAACATCATCCAAAAAAACATCGTTTGGTATGTATTCTTCGCCCACAGCCAAACAGGTTTCAATCACTGGGTGACGCCCATTTTTAATTGTCAATTTGGTGCTGTCGTCTACAATTGGTTTGCAGTAATTGTTGTGGATTGCCTGCATCGCAAAAGAAGACAAACAATCTATTTGAGCCACCAAATTGGCATTGTGCTGAATTGGAACAGTAAAATCAGAAAGTTCGAGTACTAAGTTTTCGAAAATAGAAGATTCCAGGGCAAGAATTTTTTCTTCTGCACCCAATATTTTGGTTTCATATTCTTTTAATTCCTCTGTGATGTATCGTTCGGCATTCACCAAGGTTTGCTTTCTTATCCATTCTTCGGGTACTTTGTCTTTGTGGGTGTTTCGAACTTCAATGTAATACCCAAACACATTGTTGAAGGCTATTTTTAGAGAAGTAATTCCCGTTCTTTCACTTTCTCTTTGTTGCAAATTGAGCAAGTAATCCTTTCCAGAAAAGGCAATTTTCCTCAATTCATCCAATTCTTGGTTCACACCTTCCTTTATCACGTTTCCTTTGTTCAATAACACAGGCGCATCATCACAGAGTTCTTTTTCAATCTTTTGTCTCAATGAATCACAAGGATTTATCTGTTCGCTAATTAATTTTAGAGCAGCGACTTCAGAGGTTTCGCTTAGCTCTTTTACAGGAACAAGTGCATCCAATGAGTTTTTGAGTTGGTTCACTTCTCTAGGCGATATTTTTCCAATAGAAACTTTAGAAACCAACCTCTCCAAATCACTAATTTGACTCACGTTGGAAGTTAGTTCCTCCAGTAGTTCCTTGTTATTCACCAAGCCTTCCACTACATCATGCCTTTTGGCAATAGCTTTCGTGTTTTTGAGAGGAAGAAGCATCCATCTTTTCAGAAGTCTTGCTCCCATTGGCGAAACAGTTTTGTCCAATACATCAATAAGCGTTGTAGCATCTTGATTATTGGATGAAATAAGCTCCAAATTTCTTATTGTAAATCTATCCAACCAAACGTAATGATCTTCTTCTATTCTCGAAAGTGTAGAGATGTGTTTCGACTCCTTGTGGTGAGTTTCTGATAAATAGTGCAACGCAGCACCCGCAGCAATTGTCGCAACTTTCAAATCTTCTACACCAAATCCTTTTAGAGTTTTTGTATTAAATTGCTTGGTAAGTAAATCGGTTGCAAAATCGGTTGTAAACACCCAATCTTCCAATTGAAAAAAGTAGAATTTGTTTCCAAACAGTTCGTTGAACTTCTTTTGATTCCCTTTTTGGAAAAGAACTTCAGTTGGTTTCAAACTCTGAATCAGCTTGTCTATGTATTCGGCCGAACCTTCGGCAACAAGGAACTCACCTGTGGAAATATCAAGGAAAGAAACTCCAATTACGTGTTTTGTAAAATGAACTGCAGCCAAGAAATTATTTTTCTTTTGTTCCAGCACATTGTCATTGAAAGTAACTCCAGGCGTAACCAATTCTGTCACTCCTCTTTTTACGATGGTTTTGGTCATTTTAGGATCTTCCAACTGATCGCAAATAGCTACTCTGTAACCTGCTCTTACTAGCTTTGGCAAATAAGTGTTCAGCGAATGGTGAGGAAATCCTGCCAATTCAATGTGGGCAGCTTTTCCATTTTTTCTTTTGGTAAGAACAATTCCCAAAACTTGAGCAGCAATTTTCGCGTCTTCCTTGAAAGTTTCGTAAAAATCCCCAACACGAAACAATAGAACAGCATCTGGATGCTTTGCTTTTATCGCATTGTATTGCTTCATCAACGGAGTTTCTTTCACTGCTTCTTTTGCCATTGTTCCTTCTTTTTTACAAGTTTTAAATGTACAAATTTATCAGCAGGTCTCAATTCTATTCCGTCAACTTCTTTTCAATAATTTCTCTAAAGGTTTTGTTAAATCTGACAGAACCAATCAAGATTTTTTGATATTTAAAAATTCTAACTTAAAATCAATAACTATGACATCAATCACGCAAGAGACTGCAGGAGCAGTTTCAGAGATGGCCGAAACTGCGGCTACGACCAGTGCAAATTTCTTATCTCAACTTACAGATTTCGCTTACGAATACGGACCAAAAGTAATAGGAGCAATCCTAACTTTGGTAATAGGTTTGTGGGTAATTCGTATGGCAATGAAAGCTGTAGGAAGACTTTTTGATAAGAGAAGTATCGATACTACTTTGCAGCCATTTTTAATCACACTCCTTACTTTTTTACTCAAGGCAATGTTGTTCATTGCGGTGGCGAGCCAAGTAGGAATTGCAACTACATCATTCATCGCTTTGCTGGGTGCTTTAGGTTTGGCAATAGGAATGGGACTTCAAGGAACACTTGGGAATTTTGCATCGGGTGTTTTGTTATTGATTTTCCGACCTTTCAAAGTTGGAGATTTGATTGAGGTGCAAGGTGAATTAGGATTTGTAAAGGAACTTTCTGTTTTCGTTACAGTAATCAAAACTTTTCAAAACAAAACAGTTTTTATTCCTAACGGACCATTATTAGGAGGAAACATTAAAAACTACAGCAAAGAAGGAAACGTGAGGGCCGATATTCCATTCGCAATTCGATACGGAAGCGATGTAGATAAAGCGAAAGAGATTGTTCTTAATATTTTAAAGAATTCGCCTATCGTTCTGGAAGATCCAGCACCAAGTGTTTATGTGACAAATTTAAGCACTAGCAACATTGAACTTATGGCACTTCCTTACACAACAGTCGCTGATTATTGGGATGTGTTTTGGGGACTTAGAGGAGAAATTGTAAAACAACTTGGCGATGCAGGATTCGAAGCTCCATTCGAGCAGAGAGTTGTTACGATGAAAAATGCATAAACTACAAATAAGTTTAAAATAAAAATGGAGGCTGAATTTTCAGCCTCCATTTTTTTATTCCGTTTCTTTTTTCTCTTCTGGTTCCGGAAAAATATTGTTCTTTCTGTTTACATCCGAAAGCCTCAAACTAGGATCAATTTCGATTCGTGCAATGTTTTCTATTTTTTCGTCTATACACAAATTGAAAGTTGGGTTTGTCCACGGCCAATCTTCTGATACTACTTCGTAATTGTCGTATTTAGAAACTGTTTTTGATCCACGCATCACTGCCAATGGAATGTTGTAGGTTTTTGTTTTTCCATTCATCAGTGTAACAACTACATCTAGCGGCATTGGCATGTCTCCAATTCTTTGCAAGTGAATTCGGGTTGTGTTTTTGTCACACACAGAAATGCTGTCTACCCCGTAGTCTATAAAGTTGGTAGTTCCAATAAATTGCTCCAAATACCAATCTAATTCCAATCCTGAAGTTTGCTCTGCTACTCTCTTAAAATCATTAGCATTTGGATGTTTGAATTTCCATTGGTTGTAATAATTAATCATGGTTTTTTCAAAATCTTTTTCACCCAAAATGTATTCCAATTGATCTAAGAATACTTCACCTTTCGAATAGACAGAGATTCCGTAAGTTCTGTTCATTTTGTAATGATCGGCATGGGTTGTAAGTGGCTCTTGTTCATTTTTCATAACCAAAAAATGGTAATTTCTGTGAGCACCCAAGTGTGGATTCAGAGCATTTTTTCCGTAAACATAATCCATAGCATCGTGCTGAGCATAAGAAGTAAATCCTTCATCCATCCATGGATATTTAGATTCGTTGGTAGCCATCATTCCCTGGTACCAGCTATGAAGTCCTTCGTGAATTATTACACTCACCAATCCTCCAAAAGAACCATGAGCAGTAATCAAAGTAGCCATTGGGTATTCCATTCCGCCATCTCCACCTTGTATGATAGAGTATTCGGAATACGGATATTCACCGTATTTTTTGTTCACATATTCAAATGCTCTCACTGCATAATCTTGGCAGTTTTCCCAGTTTTCGACCAATGTATCGGTTTGGTAAAAGAAATGAAGTCGAGTTCCGTTGTCAAGCGTTTTAATGTCGTGTTTGTAATCCGGATCTGCTGCCCAAGCAAAATCATGAACGTTTTTGGCAACAAAATTCCAAGACAATTGTCCTTTCTTATTTACTTTTTCGGTTACAGGTTCTGTTGTGTATCCTTTACCAATTTCAGTTGGGTTTTGTAATACACCGGTTCCACCAATTGTGTATTTTTTATTGAGGTGAATCGTGACATCAAAATCTCCCCAAACTCCATGAAACTCTCTTCCTACATAAGGATTTGCATGCCAACCTTCGTAGTCATACTCAGTCATTTTTGGGTACCATTGGGTCATAGAATAATCGATACCTTCGGCACTATTTCTTCCGCTTCTTCTTATTTGAATTGGCACTTGAGCTTCAAATTCCATATCAAATGTTACAGATTCTCCTGGCTTGATAGAACGGGGCAAGTCTACTTCTAAAATGGTTCCAACAGTTTTGTATTTCACTTTTTTTCCATTCATCTTAAGTGAATTCACTTTCTGAAACCCTTCTTCTTCGGGAGTTAATTTTGAAATTCTATCGCCTACTCTTCTGTCCGGATCAACTATTGTTAATGACCTTACATCCATCATACTTCCTGGCTGAAATGCATTGAAATACAAGTGATAAAACACTTTGGATAGTTCGTCTGGTGAATTATTAGTGTACACTAATTTTTGTTTTCCTTCAAATTGATGTCTCGTTTCATCAAAATCAATATCCATGGTATAGTCTACTTTTTGTTGCCAATAAGATTGACTGTAACTAAAAGATGCCGAAAGCAATAAAAGGAGTGAGAATATTTGTTTCATAGGTTTAAAATTTGAATTGCCAAAATACCAAAAATTCTGTCAAAAAAGAAAGCTTAGAATCAATATTTGAAAGAAATAAATGTTTAACTTTGGGAAAATCAACGAACCTTATGAAGCATTTGAAAATAGGAGATAAAGCTCCTGATTTTAAGACAGAAGACCAAAACGGAAACCCAATAAACTTAAATGATTTTAGCGGAAGCAAAGTGATTTTGTATTTTTATCCTAAAGACAATACTCCTGGTTGCACTGCTCAGGCTTGTAACTTGACTGATAATTACGATCAATTAATCAAAAATGGATACAAAGTATTAGGAGTGAGTGCTGATTCGGCAAAATCACATCAAAAATTTGTAGAAAAATACAGCCTTCCTTTTCCATTATTGATGGATGAAGAAAAAAAAATAATACAAGATTACGGAGTTTGGGGAGAGAAAAAATTCATGGGAAAAGTGTACGATGGAATTCATAGAACTACTTTTGTGATAGACGAAAATGGCGTGATTGAAGAAATTATCGAAAAGGTAAAAACTAAGGATCATTCTGCACAAATATTGGGGTAGTTTCTCGGTACGATTTCGAGAAGAAAAAGTCATTAGAAATGACAAGGACAAAATAAAAACTAAGAAAACGAGAATAGCACCAGAGTTATACAAAACGATAATTCTACTATTTTCAATTCTATAATTCAATAAAAAAATGGCAAAAGCAAAAGAAGTAAATAGCGAAAAGCTAAAAGCACTGCAAGCTACCATGGAAAGAATGGATAAGCAGTACGGGAAAGGTGCAGTAATGAAATTGGGCGACAGAGCAGTGGCCGATGTGGAAGTGATCCCATCTGGTTCCCTTACGTTGGATATGGCTCTGGGAGTAAAAGGATATCCAAAAGGTAGAATTGTTGAAATTTATGGTCCTGAATCTTCGGGAAAAACGACTTTAACTATTCACGCAATTGCCGAATGTCAGAAGCAAGGAGGGATTTGTGCATTTATTGATGCTGAGCACGCTTTTGATGCGATTTACGCAAAGGCATTAGGAGTTGATGTAGATAATTTAATTATTTCTCAGCCAGATAATGGAGAACAAGCTCTTGAAATTGCAGATAACTTAATTCGTTCAGGTGCTATTGATTTAATAATCATCGATTCTGTAGCGGCTTTGACTCCTAAAGCAGAGATTGAAGGAGAAATGGGAGATTCTCAAATGGGACTGCAAGCAAGATTAATGTCTAAGGCATTGAGAAAGTTGACAGCTTCTATTAGCAAGGCTCACACTTGTTGTATTTTCATTAACCAATTGAGAGAAAAAATTGGAGTAATGTTTGGTAACCCAGAAACAACTTCGGGAGGAAACGCATTGAAGTTTTATTCTTCTATTCGTTTGGATATAAGAAGATCTACTCAAATAAAAGGAGGAGAGGACGTGACTGGAAACAGAACTAGAGTGAAGGTAGTGAAGAACAAAGTAGCTCCGCCATTCCGTAAGGCAGAATTTGATATCATGTACGGTCAGGGAATTTCCAAAACTGGAGAAATATTGGACATTGCAGTAGATAAAAACATTGTGAAGAAAAGTGGATCGTGGTTTAGCTACGGAGACACAAAACTAGGGCAAGGTAGAGATGCTGTGAAAGAATTGATAGGAGATAATCCTGAACTAATGGAAGAATTAGAAGGAAAAATCTATGAATTACTGGCTGAAGAATCAGCATAATTTGATAGTTTAAATTGTTTAAAAATGCTCTCCCGATGATTCGTGAGAGCATTTTTTGCAAAGTTGTAATTGAAAAAAGGGAGTATTGAAAATGAAAAAAATCGTAATAGTAAGTATCGTTTCGTTGTTTGTTTTTTCGTGCAAGGATGTTGCGCGAGATGCCAACCCTCAGGAAAATTATGGGGTAGAAGCCATTGTAGAAACCAATGATACTCGTTTGGACGAAATAAACCAACTTATTTTGGATAACCCAAATTCTGAAATTGGATATTACCAATTGGCCCAATATCATTTGGATAACAATAATCCTGAACTAGCGCTCAAACAAATAAACAGAGCTATGAAAATTGCTCCGAAAGATGCGAATATCAACTATGTGAAAGCGATGGCCTATTTGGGGATTAACAAAATTGAACAAGGTCTTCCTTTCTTGGAAAGAACCTTAGAATTGGATAGCACCCACACTGATGGAATGCTTGAGTTGGCTTATTATTATTTGGCAGGTAAGAACTACGAACCTTCTTTGGATTTAATAAACAAGGCAATTACTCAAAATATGTACATGGCCAAACCATATTACCTAAAGGGAATGTGGTACGAACAACAAGCACAAAACAAATTGGCAATTTCATCTTACCAAACCGCAATAGAAAGAGATCCTAATTACTACAATGCATATTTGGCATTGGGTTCTATTCACAACAAAATGGATGATTCATTGGCGATACAGTATTTTAATTCGGCAATTGCCACTTGGCCAGAAAGTATTGAAGCTTGGCGATTGAAAGGGATGAGCTATTACGACCACAATCAATACGAAGAAGCAATAGTTTGTTTTGATACCATTCTTTATTTCGATTCTACATTCGAAGTTTCCTATTTTGACATTGGAAGAACACTCATTAACTTGTGTTACGATGACAATCCTAAAGAAAAAAACGATTCTTTACTGGATTTAGCAATCAATTACTTTGACAAAGCACTAAATCTCAATGTGAATTATGTTCCTGCTAAATACAACAGAGCTTTGTGTTACGAAACCAAAGGAAATAAGCAATTGGCAAAATCAGAATACAAAGAAATATTGAAGCTAGAAACCAATTACGAGCCAGCGATTGATGCTCTAAATAGATTGGATAACAAATAGACGAAAGAAAATTTCTTGTAAATTTTATGGTTTAACCTTGTATGGTTTTGCCAATTGAACCGATTTACATTCTGTTATCTATTTCATTTTTGGTACATTCAACTAAAATAAGTACTCATGAAAAAAATTGGTTTAGGCATATTCATTTTGGCATTTTTGTTATTCATTGCCTTGCTTTCTATGGGGAAATATGTTGTTTCCAAAGAAACAATTGAAAAAAGTGTACCCAACAAAGCCCAGCTAATTCTTCAGTCTAATTCCTTTCGGTACAATGATGGAAAAGAATTTACCAATCAATATTTGTTTGTAGAACAAATAAAATTGATGCTGAATCAGTCGAATGAGTCAATTTTGGCAAAAGAAGGAATAACGGATCAAGATATTTCTAATTTGGTGTATCACTCCAATTTTGATGGCAAACTTAATTTTACCCAAAACTCCATTTCACAAGCCTTTTCAAATGAAACCACTTTGGATACGTCCAAACAAAAGCTCATAACAGAAAATCTGAGTTGGCTCTTTGGTCGCGAACTTTCGGATAGCGAAGAGCTTTCGTCTATTTTAAGCAATAAAAAAACGGACATTAACAACTCAATTTTATCAAAAAAAGGATTTGAGAGCAGTAAAATGGGAGAATACATTTTTCCAATTACCAAAAACTCCACACAAGGACTTTCGGTTAATTCTCCGTGGTGGATGTTCCTTTTCACTTTGATTTTTGCTTCTGTAGGAGTTATAGTTCATGTATTGCCAGATTTAAAGAAATATCCTGGAATAAAAAATGATGGAATTTACAAAAATGCTGCTACCAACAGAGGTTGGATAGGAGTTTTGGTGGGTACATTTTTAATCGGATTTTATATTTTACTGTATTGGTTTCCTTATTACATTACCACTTGGATTGTGATGGTGGAACCATTAAAAAGAGCATTGAGCGGAGGGGAAGCTTCTCAATGGTTTTTGTATGGATTGATGTACACTTTAGCTATGCTCGTAATGGGTGTTCGAATGCTTATTAAATACAGGAACAATAAGTACCAGATTTTCAGAACAATTTCGGTTATGTTTTTTCAATTGGGATTTGCTTTTTTAATACCAGAAATCTTGGTAAAACTCAACCAGCCCGAATTTAATTTTGCCAATATGTGGCCGCTGGATTATGATTTTTTCTTCGAATGGAATCTGAATAAATTAAGAAATAGCGGTGGATTGGGATTGTTTATGTTGGTTTGGGGAATTGCCCTATTTGCAATTGGCGTTCCAATATTTGTTTACTTTTTTGGAAAAAGATGGTACTGCTCATGGGTGTGTGGCTGCGGAGGTTTGGCCGAAACTTTAGGAGATCCCTATCGTCAGTTATCCAATAAAACCCTGAAAGCATGGAAAGTGGAGCGTTGGTTGATTCACGGAGTACTGGTTTTTGCTGTGGTTATGACCGGATTAGTTCTTTACACCTATTTTTCGGGTAATAATGAAGTGTTTGGACTCAATTCATTTAGCATTCGTAAAACTTATGGATTCCTCATCGGATCTGTATTTTCGGGAGTGGTAGGAACAGGATTTTATCCTCTTTTTGGAAACAGAACGTGGTGTAGATTTGGCTGTCCGTTGGCTGCTTATTTAGGATTGGTTCAGAAATTTAAATCCCGTTTTAGAATCACAACAAACGGAGGGCAGTGTATTTCCTGTGGAAACTGCTCTACGTATTGCGAAATGGGAATTGATGTAAGAGCTTATGCTCAAAAAGGACAAAATATAGTGCGATCATCTTGTGTGGGTTGTGGAGTGTGTAGTGCAGTTTGTCCAAGAGGAGTTCTTAAATTAGAAAACGGACCAACAGACAGTAGAGTTGAAGATTTGCCAATCATTCTTGGGAATGATGGAATAGCTAAGTTGAACGAAAATTTGAAGTAAACCGAGAATCCAAAAACTTATATAGAGTATTAAGCAACTTGAATAAAATCACCTAACTTTGTAATTCAAAGAACAAAAATAATGTCAAAAACAGTAGTAGTAGGTTTATCGGGAGGAGTAGATTCTAGCGTTGCAGCTCATTTATTAATAGAGCAAGGATACAATGTGATAGGACTTTTTATGAAGAACTGGCACGATGAAACTGTTGTAATCAACAATGAATGTCCTTGGATTGACGATAGTAATGATGCTTTGGCTATTGCAGAACAACTTAATATTCCGTTTCAAACATTGGATTTGAGTGCCGAATACAAAGAAAGAATAGTAGATTATATGTTTGCCGAGTATCAGGCTGGAAGAACTCCAAACCCTGATGTATTGTGCAACAGAGAAATAAAGTTTGATGTGTTTTTGGAGGCAGCACTGAAGTTAGGAGCAGATTTTGTGGCAACGGGTCATTATTGTAGAAAAGGAAGCGAAGAAATAAAAGGAGAAGAAGTTCATAAACTCTTGGCCGGGAAAGACGACAATAAAGATCAAAGTTATTTCTTGTGTCAGCTCAATCAATTTCAATTGTCAAAAGCACTGTTTCCAATTGGGGAATTACAAAAAAGCGAAGTTCGAGAAATTGCAAGAGAGCAAAACCTGATAACAGCAAACAAAAAAGATTCGCAGGGATTATGTTTTGTAGGAAAAATTAAGTTGCCAGACTTTCTGCAACAACAATTACAACCAAAAAAAGGAAGAATTGTTGAGGTTCCAAGTGATTTTCCAGCATATTCTCTCTACCAAGAGAAAACTGAAATAGCCGAAATGGCTACTGCTTTTTCTTACACACAAAAAGACGGAATGGACAAGGGAGAGCATCAAGGAGCGCACTATTTTACTGTGGGGCAGCGAAAAGGATTGGGCGTAGGTGGAACTCCATTGCCATTGTTTGTGATTGCTACCGATGTAAACGAAAATGTGGTGTATGTAGGGCAAGGAGATTCGCATCCAGGACTATACAGAAAAGCATTGCGAGTAGCTCAGGACGAAATTCATTGGATTCGCGAAGATTTAAAACTAACTGAAGGGCAAGAACTTAGGTGTGAGGTTCGAATTAGATACCGACAAGATCTGGAAAAAGCTACGCTGTTTCAAACACAAACAGATTTATACATTCAGTTCGAAAATCCACAGCGAGGAATTACCTCTGGTCAATTTGCCGCTTGGTATCTAAATGAAGAGCTTCTTGGGTCTGGAGTTATTTCGTAAAAAGGGCGAGAAATTTGACAAAAAAAAGCCTTGTCACGTTAATTC
Organism: Crocinitomicaceae bacterium; assembly: GCA_024639505.1. Classification (GTDB taxonomy): domain Bacteria; phylum Bacteroidota; class Bacteroidia; order Flavobacteriales_D; family CAJJDF01; genus CAJJDF01. The sequence continues at coordinate 7,568 of JAHEIE010000018.1, read as the reverse complement.
GAGACAAGGCTTTTTTGCAAAATAGGAGTTATTTACTTTATAAATTTAGTTGTACCCACAGAGTTTGCTGATTTTACAGTCAGGAAATAGACGCCAGAAGGTAGATTTTGAATGTCAATTCTTGTGTTTTGATTTTTTCTTTGAGAAAAAACTATCTTACCCGAAACATCCAAAATAGTAATATTCTCGATAGTTTCATCTGTTTCAATTGTAATAAAATCATTGGCAGGATTTGGGTAGATAGTTACCGATAACGCTTGTTTTTCGTCAATGCTAGCGAATGGGTTTGCAGCGTATCTCATCATCCAAACAATCTGACCAGTTAAATTTCCAATTCCATCAATGTCATAAGAAACAAGAGGATATTTCGCATTTGCAGCATCCGACCAGTATTGGTGGCTGTATGCAGTATCGTTTTGTGTTAATAAGGGCGAAGGATTCCAAAAACCTGAAATTTTCGCATAAATCAATGAAGTAGTTCTTCTTTCAAGATTTTGGCGAATGCAAGAAAATATTCCCATCGGAGTTGTTGCTGTTCCCGAAGCATCAAAATTTGAAATAATGGTAGTTGTGCTGTTAACACGGATAGAATCTACTGCTGGATATCCAGCTGCTGCACCTGAAACTACCGTTTGAGTTACTGCAATATCATTAAAAGTGCTTCCGTAAGAACTTGGGAATTCAATCACAGTTTCTGGGTTTTGAGAAGCAACACAAATTGTTCCGTTGGATAACCCCAATAATTGCATGGAAGTAGAAGATTTTTTTAAAAAACCAAAGTTGGTGTCTTGGGCAAACTTGTAGCTTGCACCATTAAATGATGTTGCTGCACAAGCAATAGTAGAAGGATTCGAAAAAACGATAGTATCTACTTGATTTGGCAATAAGGAAGAGAAATTCCAATTGTTTCCTGAACCTGTAGAACCAATATTTACAGATGGTGAGACATCTACTGCATTAAACACAGTGTCTCCTATATTTACAATATTAGAAGAGTTGATAGTTTGAGAAAAACCTATTCCTACGAATAGAATTACACTCAGTAATAAAATTGATTTTTTCATTGGTCGGTTATTTAATTTAATGTTAAATGTAGAAGTAATTTTTTGTTTACCGATGTATTTAACAAATATTTCCTTTCTTAAACGAATACGAATGAGAAGTATAGGAGTTGTTCGAGATTAATAGTTATCTGTTTTTTTAATTAAAAATTAACTCCTCCAACTATCTCAAGCCTATCAATTTGTATTAACTTTGAGTAAAACAATAAAAAATTCAATTATGAAATACTATCTAACCATTTTACTAGCCAGTTTGAGTTTTATCTCAATTTCTCAGGCAGACACTGTTCAAACTAAAATTGACACCATCAAATCCAACATCAAAGAGATTGATTTTGGGAATGTAAAGGTGATAGTGAAAGACAAAAAGAAACACACCGTAACGAAAGACACAACTCACAATTCGGATGAAGATGAATGGTTGTACAAGGACAAAAAGGATTATCCAAAAGTAAATTTTGAACCCACTTTTGGAATTGGAGTTTCTGGACTTACACAAGAAGTTTTGGGAATAGGAATTCTTGCACCAACTTCTAATGCCTCTTTGGATATTGATTTGGTTCAGTCTCGTAATTATGTAATAAACGGAAATGTTTTGATTGATTTCACCAAAAACATAGGGCTTCTAACTGGATTTGGTTTTGAGTTCAACAGATTTGTATTCGAAGAAAACATGCAAATATCTCCAAAAGAAGGACATTTTGTTGCTGATACAACAACGGTATTTAATTCATATAAATTCAAAACAAATTATGTACATATCCCATTGATGCTGAAATTCCAGACAAACAACGAAAGTTTTAAGATTGCTGTAGGAGGAACATTTAGCTACAACATTGGTAGCAAAGTAAAGGCAGCCTTTGATCTTCCCGATGCCGAAGTTGAGACTACTGTAAAAGGAAATTTTAATGTGGCTCCAGTAAAACTTGGATTAGGACTGAGAGTAGCTTACAAAGGGATTGGACTTTATGCGAACTATGCATTGACTTCTATGAACGACAAAGAAATTATGCACACCAATGGAAAAACTAATATTGTACCGTTTTCTGTGGGTATAACTTTTGGAGGTTTGTAAGAGAAACTTCCTATATTTGAACTTGATTTAATACAAACAACAAAAAAGACATGAAAAAATTTATCGCAATTATGTTTGCAGGAGCCTTTTTGGCATCTTGTGCAGCTGAACAACAATCGACAGAAGAAGTTACAACGGACGAGACCGAGGAAGTAGTTGAAGCCATTCAAACTGTAGAAGGTTTTACCCATTTTGGTGTAGAAGAAGTGCCAATGGACAAAGCTATTTCAGTGGATAGTTTTGCAACTGCATTTGCAGATGGGGCAACAAACAACTACACAATCAAAACGGAATTGGCAAGTATTTGTGCCAAAGCCGGATGTTTTGTAATTGTAAACTTGCCAGATTCAGTAGACATGAGGGTGATGTTTAAAGACCATTTTACGATCCCAACTGACACAGAAATTGGAACAACAGCAATTTTTACAGGAGAAGCAAAAATGGATACAACTTCCATAGAAGATTTACAACACTACATCATGGATGAGATGGAAGGAGAAGGAGTAACTGAAGAGAAAAAAGCAGAATTGCTGAAGAAACACGATGCCGTAATTTCTCCAGTTTTTGAGCCAATTTTTATTGCTTCGGGGATTTTAGTTCAGGACTAATTCGAACAACAAACACGTTATAAAAATCCTTCAAAATTTGATTTGAAGGATTTTTTTTGTGTCTAAATGAACGCATTGTATTCTATGGTGTACCGATTATCAAGAAGAAACCTTATTTTTACTTTTATGAAATCAATAGTTACATTTTTCTTTTTCCAATTTTTGACTTTTGCATTGATTGCTCAAGCTGAACCTTCTCAAAGAAAAGAGTCAGCAATCTCTAAGTATAATTTGGAGGTAAATCGAGATACAAAAAATAGAATTACAACTGATTCTGAGATAGATGAAATGGCACAAAAAAGCGCTTTTAATTTTCATTATTCGGTCTTTTTAAAAAGTGAATTAGGCAATAAAAACTACCCAGCTCTACTCCAGGCGTACCAGTTGGATAGTACAAACAGCGAGTTGTTTTTTGAATTGGCAAAATATAATGAGACCATTGGAAATGAAAAGACTAAAAGAGAGTTTTGTAAAAAATTACAATCAGAAAAGTTCACAGCTGCCTTACGAGAGTATGCTTACAATACTTTAATGTCAGTTGAGACAAATGGAATTTTAGTTACTTACGGAGAAAAGGACACTTATCCAATATGGATTTTACAGACAATTGAAAACTTAAGGACCGATGTAAAAGTTTTGAATTATGATTTGTTGGTTAATTCATCTTATAGAAACCGAATACAAAATGAGCTTGGGATAAAGCTCTCCAAGCGTTATTCTCAGAACATTGATATACTGTTAGAAGTGGCCGAAAAAAACCCTTCAAAACCTATTTATTATTCACTTACCGTATCTCATTTGGTGATGAAAGAGCTGAAAAACAATCTGTATCCTACAGGTTTAGCTTTAAAATACAGCAAGACAAGCTTCGATAATTTATTGGTGTTGAAAACAAATTGGGAATCAAAATTTAAGAAAAATCATTTAATTCCTCCCGAAAATATGGAAAGTGATAGAAACATGAATCTAAACTATGTGCTGCCACTTTTACAACTTTCAAATTACTACAAAGACAATACTATGAAACTTCAGCAAGAACGGGTAAATAATACAATATTGCTGTTGGGAAAGAGTGCCAATAAATACAAACAGGTAAAATCCTTGCTAAATAAATAGCTTGATTAAATGGGAAAGTATTCTTCGTATACGGATAATGATTTGATGCAAGGGATCTTGGATAAGGATACCCATGCTTTTTCTGAACTTTACGATAGGTACAATGGATTGTTGGTAAACTATTTCTATAAAATGTTATGGCAAGACAAAGAGAAGGCACAAGATTTCATGCAAGATTTATTTGCAAAGATTATTGAAAAACCCCATTTGTTTGATTTAAAAAGGAATTTTAAAACTTGGGTATTTTCCGTAGCAAATAACATGTGTAAAAACGAATACAGAAAACAATCAATACGACACAACACAAGCTATGATATTGAGGAAGGAATACAAATAAAAGACACAGCAATGGACGCCATGGATAGTTTACAAGATTCTCAGTTTAGCGAAAAACTGAAATTGGAGTTGGATCAGCTTGATGAGAAACAAAAATCAGCATTCGTGATGAGATATTTCCAAGAGTTATCCATTAAAGAGATAGCCGAAACGTTGAATATTTCTGAAGGAACTGTGAAATCGAGGCTGTTTTACACGCTGAAAAAACTTACTGTTTCTCTCAAAGACTTTGCTCCGCAATTAGCCAAAATGATACTGATTTTACTTTCGATAGCCCAATAATTATGAAAAACAAACATACACATAGCCCATTGGATTTTGAACAGTTATTACTTTCAAAATCTTACGATAGTTTGACTTCAGAAGAGTTGAGTCTTGTGAATCAAGAGGTTGGTTCAGCCAAAGAGTATGAAGAGTTAAGAATGACTTTGATTTCAGTAAAAAAAATAGCTCAGGAAGAGAATAGAATAGTGGCAGATTTAGCGATAAAACAGGCTCTATTGAATCAAATGGAGACGAAAGCCACCACGCTTTCGCTTTGGGATAAGATTGGTGGTTTCTTATTTCCGATAAACACCAAAATGTATAAAAAGCCAGGGTTTCAGTTTGCTGTCATGGGTGTTTTGTTGTTGTTGGTAGTCAATATTGGACTCAATGAGTTTGGCTCAAGGAATAATGAACTCGCTGTAAACAGTAATAAAAAAGTGAAATCAATAGAGATTCCTGAGCAGAAGGCTATTCCAGAAAAAGAAAAGGTGGAACTTATTGCAGAACCTTTGGTGCAACCACAAGAGACAGTAGTTGAAAAAGAAGTGTTTGTTGAGAAGTTAGAAGAGGATGTTCAAGAGGAAGTGCTGATTCTGGCTGATGAAGTAATGGTCGATGAACTAAAAGATAAAATATCCGTTCAGAATGTAACATCTGTTTCCGAGGCACAATCAAGAATGCAAACTGATTTTTATGACGATTCAAAAAGAAGTTCAGCTAGCGATATGATTGTAACAAATGATATGGTTTTGAAATCGAAGAAACAAAAGAAATCAATTCAAATGACGAGTCAGAGTTTGGCAGATCAAGAAGATGTGATTGATTTATTATTTGTTGCCTTATAATTTTTAACAAATTCCTTTCTTATCGAGATTCAAATTGTGTATTTTTGTGGCTTATGAGTTACACAATTTACCACAATCCGAGATGTTCTAAAAGCAGGCAAGCACTAGCTTTGTTAGAGGCTAAAGACGATGATATTACCATCGTGAAATACTTAGAAAGAGTCCCTACAAAACAAGAGTTTGAGAAAGTATTGGCAAAACTAAATCTAAAGCCAACTGATGTTTTGAGAAAAGGCGAGGCGATTTACAAAGAGCAATTTAAAAACCTGGAATTGAACGACCATGAATGGATTGAGGTTATGCTTGAGAATCCAAAATTGATTGAACGACCAATCGTAATAAAAGGAAACAAAGCGGTTGTAGCTCGCCCAGCAGAATTGATTGACGAATTATAACCAAAAAGTAGCGCTTTAAGTCAGTTTTTATTGAAAATAAATAGCACCAACTAACACGATAATCAAAGACACCATGGAATACAGAATTGAAAAAGACACAATAGGAGAAGTAAAAGTACCAGCTGACAAATATTGGGGAGCCCAAACAGAACGTTCTAGAAACAACTTCAAGATTGGACCATCCGCTTCTATGCCAAGAGAGGTGGTAGAAGGATTTGCTTATTTGAAAAAAGCCGCCGCTTACACAAATTCGGAGTTGGGGGTGTTGTCTGAGGAAAAAAGAGATTTGATTACGAAAGTGTGTGATGAAATTTTGGAAGGAAAACACTGGGATCAGTTTCCTTTGGTAATCTGGCAAACTGGATCGGGAACACAAAGTAACATGAACGTGAACGAAGTAGTAGCTCACAGAGGACATGAACTGGCTGGAAAGAAAATAGGAGAGGGTGAAAAAACATTGTCGCCAAATGATGATGTAAACAAATCTCAATCGAGTAACGATACATTCCCAACGGGAATGCACATTGCTTGTTACAAAATGATTATTGAAACAACTATTCCTGGTGTGGAGCAGTTGAGAAATACACTGAAAGCTAAATCGGAAGAGTTTAGAAACGTAGTAAAAATCGGAAGAACTCACTTGATGGATGCAACACCGCTAACCATTGGTCAGGAGTTTTCTGGGTATGTTTCGCAATTGGATCATGGACTAAAGGCACTAAAAAATACTTTGGCTCACTTGAGCGAATTGGCGCTTGGAGGAACAGCTGTAGGAACAGGTTTGAATACGCCAAAAGGATATGATGTATTGGTAGCTAAATACATAGCGGAATTTACAGGATTGCCTTTTATCACTGCCGAAAATAAATTTGAAGCCCTTGCCGCACACGATGCAATCGTAGAATCGCACGGAGCTCTGAAACAACTAGCTGTTTCGTTGAATAAAATAGGAAATGACATTAGATTGATGGCTTCTGGGCCAAGATCAGGAATTGGGGAATTGATCATTCCTGCAAACGAGCCAGGATCATCTATTATGCCAGGAAAAGTGAATCCAACTCAAGCTGAAGCCTTGACGATGGTTTGCGCTCAGGTAATGGGGAACGATGTAGCGATTTCTGTAGGAGGACTGCAAGGACATTACGAATTGAATGTTTTCAAGCCAATGATGGCCTCTAATTTTTTAGAATCAGCAAGATTGATTGGAGATGCATGTGTGTCGTTTGACGAAAATTGTGCACAAGGAATAGAACCAAATTACGCGAGAATAGAAGAATTATTGAATAATTCATTGATGTTGGTAACGGCACTGAACACAAAGATTGGATATTACAAAGCAGCTGAAATTGCAAACACTGCACACGAAAACGGAACTACTTTGAAAGAAGAAGCGATTCGTTTGGGTTATGTAACTGCTGAGGAATACGACCAATGGGTAGTGCCAATGAATATGACAGGAAGTTTGTAACAAATACTTTACAAAGTTTTAAAGCCCTTTACAATGCAAATTGTAAAGGGCTTTTTGTTTTCTCATTTTCCCATTTTCATCCTGCCTTTCGATTAGTACTCAAGATAAACTAAGGCAGAACTTTTAATTTCACTTTGTCATTCCTGCCTTTCGATTGGCACTCAAGATAAACTGCGGCAGGAATCTTCGCAGAAATGAAAGATTCTCGTGATACAGATTCCTTTCTTCAAAGGAATGACAGATGAAAAAAGTTTTTATGAGGAAAAATTTCCCACAAAAAAAACCTTCCCGAGATTTCGAGAAGGTTTTTTTGAACTTTAAAAAAGTTAAGGCTTACTGTACAGCAACTTTTTTCGTTACTTTTTCAGTTCCGTTTGAAAGAACTACAGCGTAAATT